>CALCGS010000145.1 GCA_937901165.1 uncultured Alphaproteobacteria bacterium | reverse complement strand
TGTTGTTATAAAAGAACCTGATTTTAGATATCCTGTGCATGAAAGTTTTGAAATCAAAAATCGTAAAACTGCACGTGTTGTTTTGCAGGCTTCTAAAGAATCTTGGGTAAAAATAGAAGATGCACGTGGTAATAGTTTGTTTTCTCGTGTTTTGATACCAGGTGATGTGTATTATATGCCTGAATCTGATAAATTAAAGGCTACTTTTGGCAATGTTGGTGCAATAGATGTATGGCTTGACGGGCAGTTGGTAAAGAAATTAGGTCCGGCAAATACTAAAAAATCTGGTATATCTATGGCACCAGATGCTTTGAAATCTGTTGGATTTGCAGAATAGTTTTATTGCCTTTGGAAATATTGATTTTTTCATTTTAATCACTATATATTCAGTATGACTGGAACAATAAAAATTCGCGGTGCACGCGAGAACAATCTTAAAAATATTGATTTAGATTTGCCTAAAAACAAATTGGTGGTTTTTACTGGCGTGTCTGGGTCTGGAAAATCGTCTTTGGCATTTAATACGATTTATGCCGAGGGTCAAAGACGTTATGTCGAATCATTATCTAGTTATGCCAGACAATTTTTAGATATGCAAAAAAAACCGGATGTCGATTTAATAGAAGGATTGGCACCGGCAATATCTATTGAACAAAAAACAACATCCAAGAATCCACGTTCAACGGTTGGAACTGTGACGGAAATTTATGACTATTTGCGTTTGCTGTGGGCAAGAATTGGTGTGCCTTATTCGCCTGTGACAGGATTGCCAATTAAATCACAAACTATTGCAGAAATGGTCGATTGGACTATGAAAATTCCTGCGGAAACCAGATTTTATATCATGGCACCTATGATTCGTGAAAGAAAGGGCGAATATAAAAAAGAAATGGCTTTTTTGGTAAAGCAAGGATACCAAAGGGCAATAATTGACGATGAATTGGTTGATTTGTCTGCGCCGCCAGTGTTGGATAAAAATAAAAAGCACAATATATTTGTTATTATCGATAGATTGCAAATGCCCAATGCAACTGTTGCAGATTTGACCGAATTTAAATCCCGGGTTTATTCATCGTTCGAGGCTTCACTTCGTTTGGTTCCAGGTATTGTTTTGGTCAGACGTTTGGATACAAATGAAGATTCTTTGTATTCGCAAAATTATGCCTGTCCGGTCAGTGGTTTTACCGTTCCAAAAATAGAACCAAGATTGTTTTCGTTTAATGCACCTATGGGGGCGTGTCAAACATGTGATGGTTTGGGTGTTCAATTAAATATTTCGCCTGATTTGGTTATTCCTGACCCTTCAAAATCTATTTTGGATGGCGCTATTGCACCTTGGTCCAGGGGTGGAATGCTTAGTCAGTTTGAACATTTGTTGGAAGCGTTGCATAAAAAATATAAAATTCCACTTTCAAAGCCATGGCATACTTTGACACAAGAACAAAAAGATATTGTTTTATACGGTACTGGTGATGAAGAAATAAAAATAAATTGGAATGGTTATATATATGAAAAACCGTACGAAGGTGTGATACCTAATTTAGAACGCAGATTACGTGAAACAGATTCTGATGCTATGCGGGCTGAATATGCAAAATATCAATCTGAAAAAATGTGCCCAACGTGTCATGGAAAAAGATTAAATATTCAGGCATTGTGTATAAGGATAAATAATGCTGATATTATTGATGTTTGTGATATGGCAGTTGATGATTCTTTGAAATGGTTTAATGATTTGCCAAACCATTTATCACAAAAAGAAAATGATATTGCACGTATGATATTACGTGAAATTACAGATAGATTATACTTTTTGAAAAATGTTGGGTTGGGATATTTGACTTTGTCTAGAATGGCTGGGACTTTGTCAGGGGGCGAGGCACAGCGTATAAGATTGGCATCACAAATCGGCAGTGGGTTATCTGGGGTGTTATATGTTTTGGATGAACCATCAATTGGATTACATCAGAGCGATAATGACAAATTGCTAGAAACACTTAAAATGTTGCGTGATAAAGACAATACTGTCATTGTTGTCGAACACGACGAAGACGCTATGCGAAGTGCGGATTATTTGGTTGATATTGGTAAGGGTGCGGGAATAAATGGCGGAAATATAGTTGCGTGTGGAACACCGCAAGAGGTTATTGATAATCCTGAATCTTTGACAGGACAATATTTGTCTGGAAAAAGAAAAATAGACGTTCCATCGGTCAGACGTCCAGGAAATGGTAAATCTATATCCGTGTTTGGTGCGCGTGGAAATAATTTGAAAAATGTAAATGTCGAATTCCCACTGGGAAAATTTATTGCGTTGACTGGGGTTTCTGGGTCTGGTAAATCGACTTTGTTATTAAATACTTTGTATCCTGCCTTGATGCGTGCATTGTATAATTCTAAAATCGATATGCACGAACATGATGTTATCAACGGTATGGAAAATGTTGATAAAGTTGTCGATATCGACCAATCACCCATAGGACGCAGTCCACGCAGTAATCCGGCAACGTATACTGGTGTTTTTACCGATATAAGGGATTTTTTTGCTGAATTGCCAGAATCAAAGGCACGTGGTTATAATTCTGGACGTTTCTCTTTTAATGTCAAAGGTGGGCGTTGTGAAGCGTGTCAGGGTGATGGACAAATAAAAATAGAAATGAATTTTTTGGCGGATGTTTATGTCGAATGTGATAAATGTCATGGTAATCGGTATAATGATGAAACTTTGGCGGTTAAATACAAGGGTAAATCTATTGCCGATGTGTTAAATATGACGGTCGAAGAAGCGTATAGGTTGTTTATAAATGTTCCAAAAATTGCCAGAAAATTACAATTATTACGCAGTGTTGGTTTGGATTATATTAAATTGGGACAAAGTTCTTTGGATTTGTCTGGGGGCGAAGCGCAACGTATTAAATTATCAAAAGAACTTAGTGCGCGTGAAACGGGGCAAACTATTTATATCTTGGATGAACCAACAACTGGATTACATTTCGAAGATATAAAAATGTTGTTGTCGGTATTACATAAGTTGGTTGACCAGGGTAATACGGTTATTGTTATTGAACATAATTTAGATGTTATTAAAACGGCTGATTGGATTATTGATTTGGGACCAACCGGTGGTGCGGGGGGGGGACAGATTATTGCAACCGGTACCCCAGAACAAGTTGCCGTAATTGAAGAGTCTTTGACAGGAAAATATTTGAAAAAGTACCTGGACAAATCGAAAATAAAAAATAAACTAATAAAAGTAAAAAAGGAGTAAAATATGTTTGGATTTGGAAAAAAGAAAGAGCAATTTGCAGAACAACAAGATGTGCAAAATGAAAAAATTCCATCTGGAATGCGTGAAATGGCACAACGTATGATGGCTGGACAATTTGATATGAATGATATGTTGGCACAATTAAAACAAATTAAAAAAATGAGTAATTTTGGCGGTTTGTTAAAAATGATGCCTGGAATGGCTGGTGCTGTAAATGCAATGAAGGAAAAAATCAAAGATGGTAGTGTTGACGCACAAATAAAAATTTTAGAAGCCATGACACCTGCGGAACGTGCAGAACCAGAAAAAATATTTGCAAATGCCAAGGCACGTATTGCTGAAACGGCGGAATGTACTGTTCGTGATGTGGAACATATTATTAAACAATATACAAAAATGCATCAACAAATGGCTATGATTCAAAAAATGGGTGGAATGGAAGCCGTTATGGAACGTATGAAAAATTCACAACCTAAATAAAATATTGGAATATGAAAATATTAAATAAAAAAATTGCAGCACACAAATCGTCGGTCGCTTGGTTGCAACGCCAGGCGGCAGATCCGTATGTTGCACGTGCGAATCGTGATGGATACCGGGCGCGTGCAGCATATAAACTGATGGAAATGGATGAAAGATTTCATTTTTTGCGTAATGGTCAGGTTGTTGTTGATTTGGGGGCGGCACCTGGGTCTTGGTCGCAATACATTGTTCGTACGTATCCAAAAACAAAAATATTTGCGATGGATTTGCTTGAAATAAAACCTATTGTTGGGGTTGATTTTTATCAGGGGGATTTCACATCAGATGAAGCATTGGAATGGTTAAAAAGTAAATTAAATATAAAATCGGATGATTTTGGTTGTGGAACGGCGGATGTTGTTGTTTCTGATATGGCACCGAATACGGTTGGACATAAAAAGACAGACCATTTAAGACAAATGGTTTTGTTGGAATATGCGTTTGATTTTGCTCTGCGGGCATTAAAGGTTGGTGGAACGTTTGTTGCAAAGTCTTTTACTGGCGGAACAACAAATGATTTATTGAAAAAAATAAAAGAAAGTTTTACTGATGTTCATCATATAAAACCACCGGCATCGCGTAAAGATTCGGTTGAAATGTTTATCGTTGCAACTGGGTTCAAGGGTGTAAATAATTAAATTTTTGTGTTTATGTGTCTTTGTTTGTGCTATAATTGTATTATGGCAGAGAAAAAGAGCAAAGATACAAAAAAAGAAAAGTCTTTTGGGCAAAAATTATTTGCTGTGTTTTTTAATATTTTCTTGATTGGTGGTATTTTTGTCGTTGGATATGTAGCCGTGATATTTTTTAAAATGCCGTCGCTGGATCATATTTTACACGAAACGCGTTTGCCAACAATTGTTTTTATGGATTCTGATGGTAATGAAATTCGCAGTTCAAATCGAATTATGGGGACGCCCGTTTCGGTTGATACTTTGCCACCATATGTTTGGCAGGCGATTGTTTCTATTGAAGATAAACGTTTTTTTGAACATGGGCCGATTGATATGCGTGGGACTTTCCGTGCTGTGTTTGTAAATTTATTTAAGGGAAAATTTGCGGCTGGGGGGTCTTCGATTACGCAACAGACTGCAAAAAATATTTTCTTGTCACGTGAAAAAAAGATTTCAAGAAAAGTGCAAGAGTTGATTTTATCACAATGGCTGGAAAATAGATTTACAAAACAACAAATTTTAGATTTGTATATGAACCGGGTTTCTTTGGTTGGGGATTTGCGTGGCATAGATGCGGTGGCACGTACTATGTTTCGTGTGCCTGCAAATGAATTAAATATTGCCCAGGCTGCACAAATTGCCGCAATGTTAAAAGCACCAACAGCATACAGTCCACTTAAAAATCCAGAAAAAAATATAGCCAGGGCCAAGGTGGTTTTAAAAGAAATGGTGCGTCAGGGATATATTTCTTTGGATGAAGCAAAAAAAGCGGCATCAATGTTGGGACAGGCAACAGGGACCCCGGATACAAATATTTATAGATATTGGACAGATTTTGTAAATGAAGAATTAAGTTCTGTGATTGGGCAAATTGAAACCGATGTTTATGTTTATACAACTATCGATAAAAAAATTCAGGAACATATTGCGGATGTTGTGCCAAAATATGTTGGTGAATATCAAGGGGCTGTGATTGCTATGAATCGGGATGGGGCGATTCGTGCAATGATTGGTGGTGTTGATTACCAGGTCAGCCAATTTAATCGTGTAACCGCATTGCGACAACCTGGCAGTGCGTTTAAGCCTGTTGTGTATTTGGTTGCAATAGAAAATGGTCTGACGCCGGATACTGTAGTTAATGATTCGACTTTTTCCATTGGGGATTATAATCCTAAAAATTATAATGAAAGATATTATGGTGATATACCTTTGTCCGTTGCGTTTGCCAAAAGTGTAAATTCTGTGCCTTTGAAACTAACAAAAGAATATGGTATTGATGCGGTACTTGGAATGGCGGGAAGACTTGGGGTCGGAACAAAATTAAAACGCGAATATTCAACGGTGTTGGGGGCATCAGAAATGACTTTGTTGGATTTAACAAATATGTATGCGGTTATTTGGAATGATGGGGTTTCTGTACATCCGTATGCAATTACTAAAATTACAGATGTTCATGGAAATATTATTTATGAAAGAAACCCATCTGAAAATGTTCGGGTTTTACAGACTGAAACTGTCCAATATATGACTGATTTGTTGGCAAATGTTGTCGCAGATGGCGGTACAGGAAAACGTGCAATGACGGATGGTGTATTGGGTGGGAAAACTGGTACCAGTAATGATAATCGTGATGCTTGGTTTGTTGGTGCCACAAATGATTTGGTCGTTGGTGTTTGGGTTGGAAATGATGATTTTACACCAATGGATTCTAAGATTACGGGTGGAACTATTCCGGCAACTATTTTTCATGATATAGTTGAATAATTTTGTAATTTAATAAAAAAATCTATTTTTATTATTTGTCTGTTTGTGATATAATTATTGGTATGATGAAGAAAAATGTATGTTTTTTAACGCTGGGATTTTTAATGGCGTTTGTTGTCGATTCGGCTAAGGCTAATTGGCAATATTATGATGGATATAATGTGAATAGTTTGTTTGATGATGGTGCGCGTTTTGTAATTTCTGGACGTGGTGGTTTTGGTTTTGGGTTTGGTGGTGTCAAAAACAAAATCGGTTCTTTGACCACTGAATATTACTATAATCCAGATACTGGTGGAATTATAACTGCTGCTACTTATGATTCTTGTGGGACGGCGTGTGGTGATTATATTTATGCTGGATATGGTCAGTTGGGTGAATTGCCCGCATATAAAGATTATCAGAAATATTCTTTTGTTGCCGGGGCTAGTTTGGGATTTACGGTTCCGTATTCTCCACAATGGCGTATAGAAGTTGGTTTGGACCATATATCTGAAACTGATTATAATGTATCGCCATTGTTTGATGGGACTTTGGATTTAAAAGATGGCTATGTTGGTCCATTAAGTATTGATGTGGAAACAGGTGGTGCGATAAATGATTATCTTGGTTTTCACCCCGGATTATTGGATGCGGATACATTATATTTGGGAAAGGGAAGAAAAA
>CALCGS010000144.1 GCA_937901165.1 uncultured Alphaproteobacteria bacterium | reverse complement strand
CGCACGTGAAACGATTGCTGCGTACAGAAAGGATGTTACTGCAAAATGTTATGGCGGTGATATTACGCGTAAACGTAAATTGTTGGAAAAACAAAAAGAAGGTAAAAAACGTATGCGGACTTTCGGAAATGTTGAAATTCCACAGAGTGCGTTTATCAATGCTTTGAAAGTTTAAACAAGTAAAAAAAATTATGGAATAAATATTATGGCACATCAATTTTTCTTTAATCCTTATATACTTGATAATCTTCCTTTGCCGGAAAAAGGTTTTGATGTTGTACAAGATTTATCAGAACCTAGGTTGCGGATGTATATAACATCACGTGGCGTTAAAACATTCTTTGTTCGCAAGAGGGTGCATGGGGTTGATAAAAGAATTATTATTGGAAAATATCCTGATGTCGATATTGAAATGGCGCGCGATGCTGTGCCACAGGTTTTGTCGTGTGCTTTGAAACCGATTCCAAGTCGTCGCAAAAAAATATCGTTTAAAGATTTTTTAGATATTTATTTACAAAATAGGGTGCGCAGGTCCGAAGATTCTTATGTTAAATTGGTGCGTTCTGTAAATAGACATTTAAATGTTTTGTTTGAAAAAAATATTGGTGATATATCTGCGGATGATGTCAGGTCTGTTATTACAAATGTTGATGGACGTGCAATCGCTGGACGGATGCAGGAATTTTTACAGAGTGTTTTTAAGTATGCTATTGAAATGGGCTATGTGAAAGAAAATCCTGTTGTTGGATTGGAAAAAATTAAACAAAATAGACGTGTTAGACCATTGGATGTTTATAGTTTGCACAGATTGATTGATGCTATAAATAAAGAACAGTCTTGTGTTATGAAAACGGCTTTTTTGATGTTGGTGTATGGTTTTTTGCCAAAAAGCAAAGTGTTTTCTATGCGCTGGGAAGATTTGGATTTTAATCATTATTTGTGGAAAAATTGGCCTTTGTCTGATACGGCGGTTGTTTTGTTGCAAGATTTACCCCAGGATTCTGAATGGGTTTTCGTTGGACGTTGTAAAAATCATTTGATGGATCCGCGATTTGCGTGGAAACGTGTTGTAAAAGAGGCTGGGGTGCCTGATTTAACTATGGATGATGTGTATAAATTTTTAATGCGTAAATTGGTTTGGGCGTCTAATCGTGAAGATGTCAGGACGAATATGAATAATTTATTACAAGAACTTGATTTGTAAAGATTTGTCAAGTATTTGTTATAATTTGTTATAATATCTTGACACTTGGGTTCGAAAATGGTAAATTTAATATTATTGAGACTCTATGGGATTATGAGTAAAAAGTTTAACTATAATAAAGGATAGAAAATGACAACTTTTGAACAAGTAAAAAAAATAGTGGCTGATAAATTAGGTGTTGAAGAAGCAAAAATTACAGAAGAAGCTGCTTTCGTTAATGATTTGGGTGCAGATTCTTTGGATGTTGTAGAATTTGTTATGGAAGTAGAAAAAGAATTCAATATTACAATTCCTGATGAAGACGCAGCAAAATTAGAAAAAGTTGGTGATGCTGTTAAATATATTGAATCACATAAAAAATAATGTTGTGATATTATGTTTTTTTATCCGTCGCAAAAGCGGCGGATTTTTTTTCTGTACGTTTATGATAAAATGTTTTATTATATGCTTGTTATTTAGATAAAGGATTTTATATGAATAGGGTTGTTGTGACCGGTTTGGGAATTGTATCACCTGTGGGAAGCGGTGTTGAATTTGCGTGGAATAATATAAAAAATGGCGTTTCTGGGGTAAGAAAGGTCGATTTGTTTGATGTTTCTGATTTGGCATCACAAATTGCTGGTGTGCCTGTGCGTGGGGATAAAGATGGTGATTTTAATCCGGATTCTGTGATAGATGCACGCGAACAACGTAAAATGGAAAAAAGTATTTTATACGGATTGGTTGCCGCGGATGAGGCTATGCGTGATTCCGGTATGATTGATTATAATTATGATAAAGAAAGATTTGGTGTTTCTATTGGTAGTGGTATTGGTGGTTTGTCAACGATTTGCGATAATTGTATTGAATTAAATACAAATGGACCACGCTTTATTAGTCCGTTTTTTATTCCAAAATCTATTGTGAATATGACGGCGGGATATGCTTCTATTCGATATGGATTGATGGGACCAAATATGTCTATGGCAACGGCTTGTGCAACGGGGGCGCATTCTATTATAGAGGCAGTTCTTCTTATTCAACGTGGTGATGCGGATGTTATGTTGGCGGGTGGAACCGAAGGTGCGGTGACCCGTATTGGACTTGCTGGTTTTTCGGCAATGAAGGCTTTGTCAACGCGAAATGATGAACCAGAATTGGCATCACGGCCTTGGGATAAAGATAGGGATGGTTTTATTTTGTCCGAAGGTGCCGGGGTATTGGTGTTGGAAAATTATGAACATGCGGTAAAACGTGGTGCAAAAATATATGCTGAAATTGTTGGGTGTGGAATGTCTGCGGATGCGTATCATATAACGGCACCTGCACCAAATGGGGTTGGTGGTGCGCGTGCTATGAAATTGGCATTGCAAGATGCTAAATTAAAACCACAAGATGTTGATTACATAAATGCACATGGTACATCAACGGGTTTGGGTGATGTT
>CALCGS010000143.1 GCA_937901165.1 uncultured Alphaproteobacteria bacterium | reverse complement strand
TTTTGCGACCGGACAATTTTCACAATTTGGACGGGTTGCCTTGCATGTATATCTGCCATGTAAAACCATTACATGATTTACCATCGCATGATATTTTGATGGCACAGTTTTTAATAATTTTTCTTCGACTTTTTCTGGCGTATTATCGCTTTCATTTGTCCAACCAAATCGGTGTGAAAGGCGAAAAACATGTGTATCGACCCCTATGTTCGGGGCGTTCCACAAAACGTTCATTATAACATTTGCTGTCTTTTGACCAACACCGGCCAAAGTCATCAATTCTTGGCGATTATGATATTTTTGTGGAAATCTATAATTTACATCATCACTGTTTTTATCATGTAATTGTTCTGATAATTTGATGATATTGTTTGCTTTGTTATTAAAGAAAGAAATAACACGAATATGTTTTTTTAATCTGTCCAGACCAAGTTCTAACATTTTGTCTGGCGTTGGCGCAATACGAAATAATTCAGGTGTGACTTCGTTCACTTTTTTATCAGTTGCCTGGGCAGATAAAATAACAGCAACCGCAAAATTAAATTCGTTTGTAAAATATAATTCAGACCGGATATTCATATTCAAAGTCGGACAAACTTTATCGAAAAAAATATCCGGTTCTAAAAAGTTTTTATTTTGTTTCATATTATGACGTTTTATTTAGCTTTTTGAATATCAATTGCTAAATTATATCCCTCGATTTCTGTCATATATTGTTCTGCATCACCGCATTGCATATCAACAATCAACGCGTCAGACATTATGCGACGACGATGTTGTTCAATTGCGTTATGCATTGTAATATCTGCACTATAACGAAGTGTTATACGGTCAGAAACATCCAATCCCATTGTTTTACGACTATCTTGTATAAAGCGCAGTGCATCATTTGCCAAACCTTCGCAAATCAATTCAGAATTTATTTCTGTATCTAAAACAACAACCGCAGTATTATCAGGTAATGCCGCCCCAGACACAGAATCTTTGACAGTCAGTCTTTGTTCAAATTCGTCAGAATTTAACACATAATCACCAACAATCAATTTGTCGTTTTGTACTTCGTAATCACCACGTTTTACCATTGGAATAATATCACGTAATGCACCACCCAATCTTGCACCAATCTTTGGTGTTATTAAATACACAAAAGAATCAGCAACAGTATTGATGTTTTCTATAAAATCAACAGATTTTACATTTAATTCATCACGAATAATATCTGCATATTTACGCATATCAACACCAGCGATGGTCAGTTTATTTAATGGTAATCTGTTTCTTAATTTATATTGTTCGCGTAATTGTTTACCAACAGACACGACCATTTGAACCTTGCGCATATCTGAAACGATTTCAGTATCTTGTTTTTGTGCGGTTGGGAAAGATTCAAGATGTACAGATTCTTTGCCTGTTAAATTTTTAAATATGTATTCAGAAATAAACGGTGCAAATGGTGCCATCAATTTGCATAATTGTGTTAGAACAATATACAAAACATCAAAAGCAATTCTATCTTCGTTCCAGAATCTTTCGCGGTTTCTGCGAATATACCAGTTGTTTAATATATCTAAAAATCTGATAAATTCTTTAACAGCAATATCCGGTTTATATTCATCCAACGCATTTCCAACAAATTCGGTCAATTCGTTTAATTCTGCCAAAATATATTTATCCAAAGGATTTACAGAATTTTGCGCACGTGTGCCATCTGAAACGATATTTCCAGCATTTGCATATAACGTAAAGAAATGATACGCATTCCAAAGTGGTGTCAAAGTTGTTTTAATTGCATCATTAAATACTTTGCCTTCTTTATCAACACCAACTGGTTCTGCCTTCATAAAATTACTGCCCAAGATGAACATACGAATAGCATCGGCACCATAAGTTTCAAGTTGTTCTGATGGGTCAACAAAGTTATGTAATGACTTTGAAAACTTGCGTTTGTTTTCATCACAAATCATACCATTTGCCGCCACAACCTTAAATGCAGGTTTATCAAACAAAGCAGTTGCCATAACCATCAAAGAATAAAACCAACCACGTGTTTGATCTTGACCTTCGATAATAAAGTCCGCTGGGAAAGTTGCATCAAATTTATCTTTGTTTTCAAACGGGTAATGCAGGGATGCAAACGGCATAGAGCCACTTTCAACCCAACAATCCAACACATCAGAAATTCTTGTCCAACCGTCTTTGGTCAGTTTATCAAGTGTTGGCCTATGTAAATCGTTTATCTTTACACCAAAGAAATCTTCGATTTCAGCGATAGAGCCAAATATTTTATACTGTCCGTCTTTTTCCCATATTGGTAATGGTACCCCCCAGAAACGATTTCTTGAAATTCCCCAAGGACGTGCATTTTCAATCCATGCTTCAAAGCGTGCCCCAGCAGATTTCCAATCAACCAGTTTATTATTGGCACGTAATTTATCGCCAATTTTTGGAACATCAATATACCAAGCCTCTGTTGCACGATATATCAATTTTTCATGACTGCGTGGACCAAACGGATAACTGTGTTTATGTTGGTCTTTTTTAACCAATACGCCATTTGCTTTCAACCAATCTATAATTTTAGGATTTGCAATAAATATATTTTCACCCGCCCAATCTTTAACAGTTGAATCAAAGTTACCGTATGTATCAACGTTTAAAATCAATGGGAATTGTTGTGAAATTGCTTTAGCTGCCCAATAATCGTCTTCACCGTATGCCGGGGCAATATGAACAATACCGGTACCATCAGAATCAGAAACATAATCTGCAGGTATTATTTGATATAATAAATCCGAAGTCCCAACATAATAATCAAATATAGGTTTGTATTTTAAGCCAACCAAATCAGAACCTTTAACAACACCAAGATTTTCAGAATTTTCAAAAATCTTGTCGTATGCTTTTACGCGTGATTCTGCCAAAATATAAGTATGTCCATCATCATGTCTCAGTTTAACATACTTCATTTCTGGATTGACCGCCAATGCAGAGTTTGCAGGCAACGTCCAAGGTGTTGTTGTCCATGCAATAACGCGTTCACCATTTTCGAGTTCGAACCAAACAGTAACCGTATCATCAACAATATCTTGGTATTCACTAGACGCTTCGGAATTAGATAAAACAGTACCCAATTTCCAATCAAAAGGATTGACCTTAAAATCTTTATACAGCAAACCTTTATCATACAAAGTCTTTAATGCCCATATAACAGATTCCATAAATTTAGTATCCATTGTTCTATAACCAAAATCATCACCGCCTTTGACCCAACGACCAATACGTTCAAAATAACGCAACCATTCGTTTGTATATGTCATAACATCTTTGTGGCACAAATCACAAAACACATCAATACCATCTGTGGCAACAATATCTTTGGCATTTCTTTGTTGCTTTTTTTCCACAGAATTTTCCGCAGGCAATCCATGACAATCCCAACCAAGTTCACGTACAACATAGCGACCACGCATTGTTTGATATCGCCCAACCATATCTTTAATTGCAGATACACCCAAATGCCCCCAGTGTGGTAAACCATTTGCAAACGGTGGTCCATCATAAAAATTAAAAGGATGTCCCAACTTTGTTTGATTCAAAGATTTTTGAAAAATATCATTATCACGCCAAAATTGTACCATTTGGTGTTCTATATCTGAAAAGTTTGCCTTTGGTTCTGTTTTTGTGTATGCCATTTTGTTCACCTTGTTATTTGTAAAATTATATTAAAAAAAGAGGCTATGCGCCCCCACTATGTGCAGAAGCGCACTGCGAGTTTATTTAATAATAATTATGCCATTTAATTTTTTCATACAAGTAATAGTAAAACAAATATAAACAAAAATCAAGAACTAACGCTGTTTTTGTGTTTTACGATATATCGCTTCAACATTATTGTGTGTTTTTTCAGATTGCATCAATTTATTTTTAGTGGCTTGCGATTTTACAGAATTATATTTTTGGTAATAACATCTTTGATTATAAGAAAGTTGTTTATATTTTTGTAATTCTTGGTTTAAAAATTTTTTGATAATAACATTAGATGTATCAACGGCAAAATAAAATTCATAATTACCGCGTTTTGCAGGTAAACATAGCATTACACATTTAGGTGAATATGCATTCCACCAATCCCAAGAAGCAAAATTTTCTTTTTCTGTTTTGATAATTTTTTTATTAAAAGTCATATACACAAGACCTTGATAATAATCGGTTGCTGTTTTTATCAACTTTTGTGTTAAATTTTTAGATACATACAGAACATTTCCGTTTGTTTTTTTTATTTTTAATTTGTTTTTACAAACAATATCTTGTTGTTTAAAATATTTCAAATCCAAAATAGGTTCATATAAATCAGATTTATAACAAGTATCAATTTGTGAACCCTTTAAGAATTGTGCAATATTAACAAGTTC
>CALCGS010000142.1 GCA_937901165.1 uncultured Alphaproteobacteria bacterium | reverse complement strand
AGTAAAAATGTGAAATTTTACGATAGACAGGGCGAAATTTCTTTCGCCCCGCCCTGTTTTTTATTTTTTATCTTCCGACTTTTTATCACCCTGTTTAACAGGAATCAGTGCATCCCGCGTCAGCACGACACCTTTTTTCACAGTATGTGCCGGTCCAACCTTGGGTGCCAAAACACCATCCACCCAAATATCAATTCCGCCAGCATTTCCAAAATCAGCAACGCATTTAAGCCCCCCAGGAATATAAAATATATCCCCAGCAACCATAGAACGCCCAAATATAACCTTGCCACGACCATCTTCGATTTTTACATATGTATCTTCTATGGCCTGTAATATCATATCAGATTTTTCTTTATTTTCGACACCGAATCTTTCACGCACAGGTATATTATACACAGGTTCATTTGCATAAATATCTTCGGCGACCACTTGTTCTGTACTGTTTTCAAAACCAGCATTGTTAGAATTTCCACCCAACACCAACAACAGAACAATCAACGCAATAAATACAAATCCAATTATAGAAACAACCAACCAATGTTTACGAACAAACAAAGATATTTTTGATATCCATCCCATAAACCCATCTTGCAATGCGTTTTTATTTTTTTCTTCGATATCTTCATTTGTGACAACAACTTCTGTATCGCAATCAATTCCCAATTCTTTTTTGATTTTATCAACAATTTCATCAGGATTTAATCCCAATTCCATTGCGTAATTACGTGCAAAGCCCAAAACATAAACAATTTCTGGGATGCGTTTATAATTTCCATCTTCCAATGCCTGTAAAAATTCTTCCCCAATACACAACTGTTTTGCGATTGTGCTTATTTCACGTTTACGCCGTCCCATTGTACGTGCATTTCGCAAAATTTCACCAACAGTTGGTTCTGTATCTTGGTTATTTTCAACAATTTCTTTTTTTTCATCAACATCATTCATAGTAAAACCCCATAATTACAATCAATATAATAGAATCTAGTTTTTATCAACGCAACCCCAAAATTCACATATTTTCATTTTTAGTTCTTTTTCATCTGTTATTTGATTTACAGCCACCCGAAAATCAGACGCATTTTTCATTCCGGTGCTATACCACGCGGCATGTTTTCGAAATAAAGGCACACCGGCACGAACACCGTAATAATCCAACACATAATCCAAATGCCTTAAAACGACCTGTTTTTTATCCAAAACCAAATTATCACCCTGAATTTCTGCAAACAGCCATGGTTTTCCAAGCAACGCCCGTCCAATCATAGCCCCCACATATCCAACCGATTCGACATTCAAAATATCATTTGCATTTTTTATATCACCATTTGCAATCATAGGAATTTGAACCCCCGAAACATCCGGATGCAACGCATTTCCCAAATACCCCGCCGCCCTGGTACGGCCATGCAACGTGGCAAATGCCACCCCACAATCCGCCGCAATTTTAATTAAATCACGCCAATTTTCGCTTTCCGCATTCCACCCCAACCGCGTTTTAATTGACACAGGTATTTGCACAGATTTAACCACAGACCGCATAATTTGTTCTGCCAATTTATGATTTTTCATTAAAAAAGCACCTGCCCCCGCCCGGGTTGCAACCTTTGGCACAGGACACCCCATATTTATATCAATCCATTTTGCCCCACAATCTTGCAGAATTTTGGCAGCATCCGCCATTAAATTTGCATCTGCACCAAAAATTTGTGTTCCAATATTTCCTTCATCGTCATATATGAATGACTTAAAATAAGTTTTCCTGTTTCCGTCTGCTACAAATACGAAATCATCATTCTTAAGGTTTTTATACTTAATAATGAATTCAAGGCCTGTTTTCATTGCTTCATTAAAGTAAACAGATCTTCTGGTTTTAGTCTTA
>CALCGS010000141.1 GCA_937901165.1 uncultured Alphaproteobacteria bacterium | reverse complement strand
GCCCCTGATACGGCAGAAGGCCAAGCAGCACCTTCATCAGCGTTGTTTTTCCCGCGCCGTTTGCGCCGATCAGGCCAACAGAATCGCCGTCCCTGATTTCAAGAGACAGATCATCCAGAATCGTCTGCCCTTTTTCATATTCACAGGATACATGTTCAAATCGTATCATAATGAGCCTCCCAATGCGATGCCGCCGAACAGCGCTGCGATATTGATCATCCTGCACAGGAAAAACGCGCCAACGGCAAACACGGTATACAGATAATCCTTCGGCTTCGCCGGAGCAACATCCGCATAGCGGAATTCGCCGCTGAACCCGCGCAGCTGCATGCCGGAATACAGCTCCTCCGCCCTGTCCATGCTGCGGAGCAGAAGCTGACCGAGGAACGAACCCCAGGCAGAATAGTGAATCCCCTTCTGCCCCGGCGCCCGCAGCCGGTAGGCCGTCGTCATAACAGACACCTCATCCACCATGACGGAAATATAGCGGTAGGTCAGAAGCAGCAGCGTGACGATCATGTTCGGAACGCGGAGCTTGCGAAGCGCCGCACAGATCGCATCCATTGTGGTCGTTGCCACCAGTATAAACGAAGCCATCAAGCAAAACACGCCTTTCAGCATCAGTGTGAGCATGGAAATCACACCACCGTAAACGGTGATATTCCCGATTCGATAATTGCAAAATTGAACGCAAAGAATGGAAAAGCAAATACAACAGCTATGTTGTATACGATTATGAACCGTTTTGTTCGGCGGGCTTTGATATAACGGTTGCCGTGTCATCTTATAAAAGAGATTATTTGGAGTTTATAAAATATTTATACGAAACAAAAATTTCGTTAATTAGCTACTTAAATGAATGTATTGCCCAATAATTTGGGCAATTTTTTTATTTATGATAATTTGTGAATTACCAAACCACTGCGCAACTTTGGTTCAAACCATGTTGTTTTTGGTGGCATAATATTGCCTGTATCTGCAATATCTATGATTTGTTTCATAGTGACAGGGAATAATGCAAATGCAGCAACCATTTCGCCAGAATCTACGCGTTTTTGTAATTCTCCCAGACCACGAATTCCACCAACAAAGTCTATACGATTACTTGTACGTAAATCACCAAGATTTAATATTTTATCAAATACTAAATTGGACAATACTGTAACGTCCAATACACCAATTGGGTCGTTGTCATTGTATGTTCCGGTTTTGGCAGTCAAAGAATACCATTTACCATTTAGATACATACCAAAATTATGTAATGCTTGTGGTTTGTATATATCGGAACCTTTTTCAACAACGTCAAAAGATTCTTGTAATTTTGCGATAAATTCATCAGCACTTAAACCGTTCAAATCACGTACAACACGATTATAGTCAATGACGTTTAATTGTGATGATGGGAATATTACAGCCAAGAAATAGTTATATTCTTCGTTGCCTGTGTGATTTGGATTGTTGTCGCGTTTTTCAGCACCAACACGTGCAGCCGCAGCGGTACGATGGTGTCCGTCTGCAACGTACATTGCAGGAATGTCTTTGAATATTTCTGTAATTCTAGCATTTATGTTGTCATCTGTGATTGTCCAGAATGTGTGTCCAAAACCATCTTCGGCAACGAAATCGTATTCTGGTTCATGTGAAGAAACATAATCGGATACAATTTTGTTCATTTCATCAACATCTGGATATGCAAAAAATACAGGTTCCAAATTAGCATCTTGAATACGAACGTGTATCATACGGTCGTCTTCTTTTTCTTTTCTTGTCAATTCGTGTTTTTTGATTTTGCCAGTCATATAGTCATCAACATTTGCAGCCGCAACCAAACCATATTGTTTTTTGCCGTTCATTGTTTGTGCGTATATGTAATACATTTCTTTGTCGTCTTGACGTAACCAACCACGTGATTGCCATAATTTGAAGTTTTCAACGGCTTTGTCATATGTTCTTTGTTCGTGTTCGCCAGCAATTGGTGTAAAATCAATTTCTGGTTTGATGATGTGCAATAAAGATTTTTCACCAGCCTCTGTTTGTGCTTCCTGGGAATTCAATACATCGTATGGACGGGAAGCGACTTCGGCAGCCAATTCTTTGGGTGGACGAACACCAGCAAACGGTTTTATTTTCATAACGTCTCCTTTTTTATGTTAGATTGCATAAAAGGATTATAAACTAATAAAAATAAAACGCAATAAAACTTGTTAATCTAAATTTACAGGTATGATGGTCTGTTGTTTTATATCATCTAGACCATGATATTGATATGAAATCGTTTCAAAATCTATTGCATTTAAGTTTATGCTGCGTATGGTTCTGTTGTACATAGTATGGTAATAAATCATTTTATTGGTCATATCTGTAACAACTGTCCATTGTGTTGCACTGGGCATATTATTTGGTGCTTTGTTTTGGGCGAATTGTATTCCCAATGGCACGTCAAAATTATTTAGTATATGAAAAGCTTGCATTGATGAATCGTATCCGTCTGATTGTGGTATAGAATAAGTTTGTAAAAAGGCTGCCCTGACAAAACGGGATGGTGGGGTAAAATCACCAGGCAGACCTAAAAAACCACTGCCTTTGCCGAAAGCGGTTAGTGTTATGTCACCCATTTTTGTTGGACCCGCAGTGCCGGGTATTAAATTTACATAATTATTCAAATTTTCCATTTGCCATTCAAATCCTGGCGAATTTGTTATTACACCAATTTTATTTTCATAAAATTTTGGAATACCGTCTGTTATTTCCAAAACAACAATGCGTCCCGTTGAATCTGTTATGCGCCAATGAACTGTTTTTGCACGTGAATCTACATTTATGATATTAATATATTTAATTGCAGATTTTATTTCTTCTATGCTTGAAAATTGCGAAAGCATCCATGATACCACTTGAAAATCAGCCAAAGAAACCTCTTTTTGATTTGGGTCATATTCTGTGTATTTGCCATATTCTGGAAAATAAAATAGTGCGGCATGCAAACCGGCTTCATTTATACCGTCAAGTACGTATTGTGGTTCTTCGACAGACAAACCAACGTATCCGTATTTTGCTGTGTATGTCATACCGCCGTATTCTTGGTTGGGTAATTTTGATATGTCTTGATGTCCGCGTGGAACAATTACGTACATACTTGGTGTTTCTTGGGCAGACCAATCCATAGTGCGCCCAACCACTATTGAATTATCGTTTGATTTTAATGTTATTCCTGTGCAAGCATTGGATGTTTGGGCGAATGCTAATATTCCAATAATAAAAAATATATTTTTATAAATGTTCATATTTATTCTTCCTGGGGTTGCTGTTTTATTATATTTTAAAATGTGCAAAATGTGGATAGGAAGGTTATCAGAATGTTTTATGAAATAAAAAAATACCTAACAAAAGTTAGGTTTATTTTTTGGTGGCCCTGATCGGACTTGAACCGATACTCCTTGCAGAACTTGATTTTGAGTCAAGCGCGTCTACCAATTCCGCCACAGGGCCATTCGCAATTAAAAGTTTGCTTATTTTGCAGCAGACTTTTTTGCTTCAACTTTTTTTACCAAACGGGCACTGCGATTTGGTTTGTGTGCAACTTTCTTGTCAGTTGTTTTTGCAGCAGTACCATTTTTTTTGGCAATAGCACGTTTAATATCGGCCATTTCTTCGGTCAAACGTGATATTGGTTTTGACATAACATATTCGTCCAAACCACCATGTTTTGTCAATGTGCGTAATCCAGCAGTTGAAATACGCAAAGAAAAATCACGGTTCAAAATATCACTGTGAAACTTTAATTTTTGCAAATTTGGTAAGAATGTACGTTTTGTATGACGCATAGAGTGGGAAACATTCATCCCAACAGTTGTTTTCTTACCTGTAACATTACATACACGTGGCATAATTCATAATCCTTTATAACTCGGTTAAATTTATAACAAATTTCTTATAAAGTCAAGTGTTCTTTTATTTTTTTGTTAAATTTTTCAAATATGGGCCTTTGTTAGCAAATCAGATACTTTTTTTACCGGGGTAAATGTTGTGTTTGGAACTTCTATAAATATTGTGTTCCAATATGCCATCGCACCGTTCCATAAACCAGGGCGTTCCATTGCACGTAATTTTTTACCGTTATCTGATTTTTCAGAAATAAAGCCAGAATTTTTATCAATGTATCGTGTTAAATCAAATTTGTTGTGTTGATAATCATACACACCGCAAACAATATCAACAGGATTAAAATGTGTTGATTGTTCCATTAGATTGCGTGATTCAGGAGCAATTTGTGATGATTCAATAATTTGTAAACTTTCTGAATTATGTTTATTATCGTGTACCCAAAATGGACCGCCACCAGGCGCACCAGTGTTTTTTACCACACCACATACACGTAATGGACGGTTTAATATATTTATTAATGTTTTTTTGTTTTTTTGCGTAATTCGTGTGCCAAGGTTGTTTGTTATAAAATTACATATTTCATCAATGTTGTAAGTATCTTTTTCCAAATCATTTATGTATTTAAAGATTTGATTTTGTGTGTCTATTAGAATGCCACCAAGTATTTGTTTGTATTTTATTGTGTCAGGTTGATTTTCTTTATTACAAACATTATCGATGTTTTTTATAAATATAATATCAGATTCTATGGAATTAAGATTTTCTATCAATGCACCATGACCAGATGGGCGAAATAGGATTTTATTATCAGAGGTGCGGAAAATTTCGTTTGTTTCTGATACGGCAATTGTATCGGTTGCGGGATTTTGTTCGGATGTTGTTATATTGTATTTTACATTAAATTGTTTTTCATATATTGGTATAACATGATTGATTAGATTATAAAATTCTGTTTTGTGTTCTGGTGATATAGTAAAATGTATATTTACAATTCCGTTTGATTTTGTGTACAAAGCACCTTCTATTAAATGTTCTTCGCAAGCAGTTATTTCTGTATTGTTTGTTTTATGAAAAATTATAAGTGCCTTGGGTAAATTGCCGTAATTTAATCCAGTCTTGGATACTATTGCAGATATGATTTCGCGATTCGTTGGGTGGGGTGGTAAATGTTTTTTTAATTTATCGTAAAAGGCAAATTTGTTGATGTTTTGCAGAACTTTGTCAGTGGTTTCGTTTGATTGCGAATTTGATAAATATTCAAATAAATCTTTGAACATACGGGTTGCCGCACCAGATGCCGGAACAAATTTTGTAATACTTTTGTTGTTTATGTTGGCATTGTATATATCCAGGTATTTTTGTTCGGTTTGTGGGGTTAATCGTGTAATACCGTCATTGATTGTCGCAGGTTTTATAATGTTTGCGTATGGAAACCCATTTATAAAATTATCCAGTTGTTGTTTTATATCATCCAGGGTTAAACCATGTAATGTGATTTGCGTTATATCTGAATTTGAAAGATTGTCCATAAAAACACCTCTTTGTTAGTATGGTAAAGATTTTGTTGTGGTTTGTAAATATATATTGTGTTTTTAATCCTGTGTCTTGAAAATATGAAAAATGCTATTATATCAGTATTAACAATAAAAAGAGGTTTGAAATATGAATCCTGATGAAATGCAAGAAACGCCACAGCAAGCCATTGAAAAATATACAACTGATTTTACTAAATTGGCGGCTGATGGTAAACTAGATCCTGTTATTGGGCGTGATGAAGAAATTCGTCGCACTATTCAGGTTTTATCGCGTAGAACAAAAAACAATCCTGTTTTAATTGGTAATCCTGGGGTTGGTAAAACCGCGATTGTTGAAGGATTGGCGGAACGTATTATTTCTAAAGATATTCCTGAAAATTTACAAAATAAAAAATTATTGTCTTTGGATATTGGCGCATTGATGGCTGGGGCTATGTTTCGCGGACAATTTGAAGCAAGATTAAAGGCTATATTAAAAGCAATCAAAGATGCGGATGGGCAAATTATTTTATTTATAGATGAATTGCATACTTTGGTTGGGGCTGGTAAGGGCGAAGGCTCTATGGATGCAGGAAATTTATTAAAACCTATGTTGGCGCGTGGTGAATTACATTGTTTGGGTGCAACGACTTTGGATGAATATAGACAATATATTGAAAAAGACCCGGCGTTGGCACGTCGTTTTCAACCAGTATATGTTGATGAACCAAGTGTTGTTGATACTATTTCTATATTACGTGGATTAAAAGAAAAGTACGAAGGACATCATGGTGTCCGGATTGCTGATGCTGCGCTGGTGGCGGCTGTCAAATTATCTGATAGATATATTACAACCCGTTTTTTACCAGATAAAGCTATAGATTTAGTAGATGAAGCTGCCAGTAGACTAAAAATGGAAATTGAAAGTCAGCCAACAGAACTTGATCAGCTTGAAAGAAAAATTTTGCAGTTGCAGATTGAAAAACAATCATTATCTAAAGAGACAGATGAAGCTTCAAAAGAACGGCTTGAAAAATTAGAAAAGGAATT
>CALCGS010000140.1 GCA_937901165.1 uncultured Alphaproteobacteria bacterium | reverse complement strand
CCGCAGATGCATACAAACCACTCAATTTACCAGATAGTTTTTCCTTTGTTAAATCGGCATCTGTTAATACTTGTAATTTGGCATTTTCATCATTTGACACAATTCCACGTGTTTTCAAATCTGCAAGTATTAAATCATTTACATCCGTTGTCTTTGTAAATGTACCACCCAAAGTGCTTTCTAAACTTGATTTAGATACAGAATCCGCAGATGCATACAAACCACTCAATTTACCAGATAGTTTTTCCTTTGTTAAATCAGAATCTGTTAAATAACCCTTACCAGCTACAGCCGTATCAATCATATTGCCCAAAGTTTCTGATTTCGCCAATGCAGCATTTACCGTTTCATCATCAATTTGTGGTAAATCAGCCTTGGTCGCCAAATTCTTTGCCGCAATCTTGGCATCAAAATTGCTATCTGTAATGACATTTGCTACTTTCAATTTGTTTGCAATACTACCTGCTGTGTTTTCATCAGCATTCAACAATGTAGATAATGCAGATAATTCTGTTGTTTTTGCAAATCCAGCATTCTTTAATTTATACGCGACACTACCTTCAACACTATCTGAACCATCCAATTTTTCAACAGTGCTTTGTAATGAATCAAAATTGTCTTTTGTTGCATACAAACCAGTCAATTTACCAGATAATTTTTCCTTTGTTAAATCAGAATCTGTTAAATATCCCTTGTCAGATACTGCAACATCAATCATATTGCCCAAAGTTTCTGATTTCGCCAATGCCTCGTTTACTGTTTTTTCATCAATTTGTGGTAAATCAGACTTGGTCGCCAAATTCTTTGCCGCAATCTTGGCATCAAAATTGCTATCTGTTATAAATGCTGGTAATTTTTCCAAAGCATTGGTTTCAGTGATAATATCGTCAGGCAAACCTTTTATTTTGTCGTTTTCATCAAATATGTCTGACTTCTTCGCAAACACAGACAATTTTTCCTGTGCATTGGTTTCTGTAATAACATTTGTTGGTAATAGGTTAGGGTTTAACTTGCCATCATCAAACACTTCTGTTTTCTTTGTAAATGTGTTTTCCAGTTTTTGCGACAATACTTCTGGTTTTACTTCTTCTGTGGTGGCAACCAATAAATTTCCCTGACTATCAACAATACCGTTTTCAACCAGTTTATCACTTATTTTTGAATCGACTTGTTCAATAGCCTCTGTATTATATTGCAATTCAGAAATTGCTTCGTTAAAAGTATCATTTTGGGTCAAATCAGAATTTTTAATTTCATTTTGTACGGTATCCGGTAAATCATTTTCCATTTGTGCTTGTTTTTCAAACAAATCATCGATTTGTTGTTTCAACTCTGCCATTTCACGTTCAGTATTTGTTGATTTAGAACGAGAATTGTTAATCGTTGAAACAGAATACTTTTTCATTTGACCAATAGGGGAAGAAAATGAAAGCCGGGCATTGTTTGTATCAGTATTATTACCAGATACAGAATTTGACGAAAGCGAATCGGATACAGACGGCGTAGCAGAAACGGTGGTTTTTGGCACGTTAATTGGTGTCGTACCCGCCAATGGAACAGAAGTGGCACGAATACTGGCCGCCCCGAAACAGACATTACACAACGTACAAGAAACCGCAAAAATCCCGAATTTTTTCATAATTTTCTCCCTGTTTTTTTCCATCAATCACTTAAATGATAGAAAAATTTTACATACTTACGCAAGCAGAAAATAAATCGTACAAGAAAAGCGTTTTTTAATTTTATTAAAACAGATTAAAATTAAGAATTTTTGGTGGAGCTGATGGGACTCAAACCCACGACCTCTACGATGCGAACGTAGCGCTCTATCAACTGAGCTACAACCCCAAACAATACAAAGTTACATATACATACAACTATATCCCAATTATAGTCATACGTACGAGATTGTATATAAAAACACAAAAAAAGTAAAGTAAATTTTTTATCTTTAACACACAAGTATTTTTTGGTATAATACATATAATAATAAAGGAAAAAAATGTCAAATTCTATTAAATTAAAAAAGGCCACACACAAACTGAAAATTCTTGGGTTAGCTGGATTGCTGGCTACATCGGCTATTAATCAGGGGTGTAGTACAAATATAAAAAAAGATCCAATAGAAACAGTTAATAAAGAAAAATTAAACACCCCACAAAAAACACTAGACAAAACATACAAAATAACAGATCGTGAAAGTTTTGATAAACTATGGAATGACGCAAAACCTCTTTGTGTTCCCGTTTTGATATTATCTGAAAATTGGCGCTTGGACTTTCATCATGATCAAGGCAAAAAATCAACTCCGAATTCGGTATTGGCTGGTTTATATTATTATCCCACAAATGGCGATTTTACTTCTAATGATTGGGATTTAACCAAAAATTATTGCGAAAACTATAAAAAAACTCATAAAAATAATATTCCTCCTAATCGCAAACCGTCTGATATTCGTGATGGTATTTATGGATGGTGTGCTTCTATGGAAAACGGCAGACATTTAAAAGAGTTGTATAATGCCTTAAAAGGAACAGAATTAACAATCAACGAATTTGCCGCAATATATAGTCATTATTTTCATACTGGCAATTTAGATGCAACACGTAAAATAGCTTCAATCAAAAAATCCAAAGAAATCAAAAACAAATCTTTGAAAGGTGCCCAGGCATTATTAGATACAGATCCCATTACATTAAATGGTAGGAAAAATCGTTTTATGCACGAAGCTTTGGTTTATTTGAACACGGACAATTATTGTAATGATTTATTCAGTTTATGTGTCGATTGCCATCTAGGAACATCTATTAACGCATGTCCAGATATGTTTGATGCAGTATGCGATGGGAAATTAACAAACAAAAAAGCACAAGAAATCAAAGACACAATTTGTAGTTATACCGTTAAAAACGGCAAACAGATTAAATATTTATGCAAACAAATAAATGACACTTCAATAATGGCATTTTGTATTGAAACCGAAACTTCTAAAAAACTAGACGAACGTGATGCTATTTACCAAAAAGCATTGGTTGCATATAACCAAAACGACTATGAAACAGCAAAAACATTATTTATCCAGGTTATAGAAAAACGTGGTGCAGGTCCAGACTTGTGGAACGATATGGCAATCACATATTCCAAATTGGGTGAACATGCAAACTGTATTGAAATGTGCCGCAAAGTTTTAAGCAGTGGTACCAATAAAGAATACGCCAAGGCATGTTTTAATGCTGGTAAATCATACGAAGCAGAAGGAAATTATGAAAAAGCATTACAAAACTATCGAAAAGCATTGGAATATTACAACAAATACGGCATTGCAAACAAGGATATCAATGTAAATTATGATGACATATACAAAAAAGCAATTAAACATGTTACAAAACAACTTGAAAACCCAACCAATGACAAAACAGTAGCACCTGCCAAAAAATCATCTGAAAAAAAATCAAAGAAAACAAAAATAGGAGTATTATTATTGGCAACATTGGCACTTGGTGCGAAAACACATAAAAAAACATCTTCAAAATCGAACACCAGATAAAAACGAAATCGGGACAAAATCTCGATTTGTTTTGGTGGGCATAAGAAGACTCGAACTTCCAAGGTATTGCTACCACTAGTACCTGAAACTAGCGCGTCTACCAATTCCGCCATATGCCCGTATAGGCAAATTTATTTTACAACCAAACAATCTATTTTGCAACAAAAAAACATTTGTCATTTGCGGTTTTTATATTTTACTTGCCATAAAAAATATTTTTTTGCTAACATTACGAACAAGAGATGAATAAAACTTTAACTTTTTTATTGTTGTTCGCTATATGTATTGAAAATACGTATGCCGCTTCGCGTTCTATTAGACAGGGCAATTCCCAACAACGCGTTTCTACAACCGTACGTACAGATACAGAACGAAAGGCAACAAATGTTCTTGCAGACAAAAAAGTAGTATCACGTTCAGCAACAGCACAAAAAAAGACTGCCACGCGTTCTGTACAACAAAATGTACGCACAAATCAAAAGGCTAATCTTGTTTCGCGCGCAACCACAGTAGACACTAATAATGTACGTACTGGTGAAATTTACGAAAAATGCAAAAGTGCTTTTTTTACATGTATGGACCAATTCTGCGAATTAAAAAATGATAATTATAGACGTTGTTCATGTAGTGATAGGGTAACATCTTTACGTAAAGCGCAAGATATTTTACAGCAAGCTGGGGATAATTTAAATTCTTTTACTGAAAATTTAAATATAGTCGGTATGACCAAAGAACAAGCTATTGCCATAAACACAGAATCCGAAGGCGAAAGTGCATTAACCAAAGACAAATCTGCATCCAAAGCATTACTTGAAGCGATAATGAATTCTATACGCGGTACGGATTCATCTGTTACAAATGAAAAATTTGCAGATTTAAACAGTATAAATATGTCTTTTGATTCATCAAATATTTTTTCTGATAACATTGGTCAAAATTTATCAATGTATGATGGACAAGAATTATATTCTGTTGTGTATCCACAATGCAGAAAAGCTGTTCAGGCTGATTGTAACGACACTTCTTTACAACGTGCGGTTAATGCATATTTAATGGCTATTGAACAAGATTGCAATACTGTACAAGCTGTTATAACAAAAACACAAAAGACATCAAAGGCGGCAGTACACGAAGGTAATGCTATGCTAGATTTGGCTAGAATAGAAAATAGGCAAAATCACAATACTGATGACAAGGCAACTTGTCTTTCTAATGTAGAACAGGCAATTTTAAGCGAAGAAATTTGTGGTGCAAATTATCATAAATGTTTGGACAATGGTGAATTTATAGATACAACAACCGGCAAACCTATTGAAGGGGTAAAAAATTTTTACAAACTGGCAGAACTATTGCAGTTTAAGCAAGGGGTCAATAATGCCGATCAAAAACTATCTAAAATTAGAAATAATTTAACTTTTTTAAATCAATTTGAAAAACGCACAAAACCTTTTGCAGAACCTGCACTTGATAAATGCACCGAAATTGCAGATGACGTTTGGGCGGATTATTTAGACAAAGCATTACTTGATATTTATTATGCACAACGTTCAAAAGTTAACGAAATAAAACAAGGATGTTTTGATTTTGTATCAAATTGTTACATCAATGCAGATGCTGCACTAACCGATGCTATGAAAGATTTAGCAAACACAACTTTATTAAATCCTGACAAACTTACATTAAACAATCAATTATGTTCTGATTATATTGAATCTTGTAATAATATGTTTGATGGAAACATTGTGGCAGAATACATAGACAAACGCCAAGACACTGATGTTTTTACCGCATGTCGTGCAATATTAAAACAGTGTTTTAACACATACGGCGGTCAAAATTACGAAAACTTTTATTCTATGAATCAGAGATATCATAGTATCTTTGCACCGATACGAAACAAAAAACAACGAAAATGAACAACAAGACTGATAGAGATTGGTTCGGCTATCTGATGAATTTCGTGGCGGTATGCCTTGGCATTGTCATCACTTTTGCCGGACAGGGACTTATCAACCGGCACTCTGAAAAGAATGAAGTGAAACGGAGCTTGATGCTGGTCAAGAACGAACTGCAGGACAATATGACATATATCGGATACTCCGATTCAGTTCTGGTGTCATTGTCCGAAGCCGCCCATTTCCTTATCAGGTATGAAGGCCGTTATGATCAAGCCCCGAAAGATTCGATGGCGGCATATTGCAATGTTCCTCTCACTGTTTTCGAGATTACCCACGCGGATGACGCTCTTGAACTGCTGAAAACCTCAAGCCTGTTTACGAAAATAAAAGAACTGGACCTCTCTTTGGAAATTATCCATACTTATGGGGCGATCTCGGACGAGATGGCCGTTGTGAGGTTCTATCACGAGCGCAGGAGCAAATATCTTGAGGAAGCCCTGGAGGGCAAGGCCAAAGACGTATTGGCAAACGACAATGTCACAGCCGTGCAATTATGGGACGCCATCACCAGCTCCAAGGAGGGAAAACAATACTTGCGTGAACTGAGCCGGCTGCAAATGATGCACAGTTCTTCTGAAATCAAAAATACGATCAACAGCACAATTGCCTTGATTGACAAGTACATTCAGTGAATATAACCCTTACCGGCCTGTCAGTGCCGACTTGCCCTAAAGCTTGTAGTAACTGCTGAGGATGGCTGCAAACCAGCGAGCCGGCAGGATTCTTTTCAGGAAGGTGGAGAGCCACTGCTCGAAAGTAGAAATCACATAAGCGTATTTCGGACGGCGGCAATTGATGATTCTGCTGATTTTCCGAGCGAGATATTCAGGCTTGAGCCCAGTAGTTTCATCGTGTTCTATGCTTGAGAGGGACTGTGCGTAAGTCTTGTAAACCTCGAATGCCTGAGGATCTGAAACCTTGTTTCTTTGAGCAGTGAAGCTGGTGGCGAAATCACCGGGCTCGACTACAATTACATCTATTCCGAATTTACGCACTTCAAGACGGAGGGCTTCGCAATATCCTTCTATGGCGAACTTGCTGGCGCTGTAGAGGCCTTGGAAAGGAAGTCCCATAAGGCCTCCGATAGAGCTGAAGCAGATGATTCTTCCGTGCCCCTGTTTTCTCATTGCAGG
>CALCGS010000139.1 GCA_937901165.1 uncultured Alphaproteobacteria bacterium | reverse complement strand
GTCATCATCTAAAGCAAGAACTGCCATGAATGCTTCTTGTGGAATTTCGACAGATCCCACGGCTTTCATACGTTTCTTTCCTTCTTTTTGTTTTTCTAACAATTTTCTTTTACGCGTAATATCGCCACCGTAACATTTTGCAGTCACATCTTTGCGATACGCAGCAATCGTTTCACGTGCGATAATTTTTCCACCGATTGCAGCCTGTAAAGGAATTTTAAATTGATGTCGTGGTATTAAGTCTTTTAATTTTTCAACGATTTGCCGTCCACGAGATTCAGCAACAGAACGATGACACATAAACGACAAAGGTTCAACATTTTCTTCATTTACCAATATAGAAACCTTTACCAAATCAGACGCTTGATATCCGCACACACTATAATCAAACGAAGCATATCCCGAAGATATAGATTTAACCCTATCATAAAAATCGAACACAATTTCCGACAAAGGCAATTTATATGTCAACACCGCCCTATTTCCGACATAAGAAATATTTTCCTGAACCCCGCGTCTTGCAGAACACAGTTCCATAATTCCACCCATATATTTATCCGGCATCATAATAGTTGCATGCACCCAAGGTTCTTCAATCGATTCGATTCTTGTTAAATCAGGCATATCCGCAGGATTTTCCAAATCCACAACATCACCACCACGCAAATGCAACTTGTACAACACACTCGGCACAGTGTTAATAAGACTTAAATTAAATTCACGCGACAATCTTTCACTGATAATTTCCATATGCAACAACCCCAAAAATCCGCATCGCAACCCAAAACCCAACGCCGAAGATTTTTCCGTTGTAAACACAAACGAAGCATCATTTAACGCCAATTTTTCCGCACTATCACGCAAAGTTGGAAAATCATCCGAAGACATCGGAAAAAACGAAGAAAACACCACCGGCACAGACGGCTTAAACCCAGGTAAAACCTGTCCACCATTTTTTGCATCGACGATTGTATCCCCGACCTGGCAATCATGAATTGTTTTCATTCCTGTAACAATAAAACCAATTTCACCAGTTTCCAACCGATTTATATCGACCATTTTTGGTGTAAAGTAACCAATTTTATCGACAACATATTCGGCACCGGTTGCAACAAATTTAATTTTTTGTCCACGTGTCAACGCACCATCGACAACACGCACCAAAATTACAACCCCCAAATAAGAATCATACCAAGAATCAACCAACAACGCACGCGTTGACGCATTTTCATTCCCCATTGGTGCGGGCAGTTTATGAACAATTTCTTCCAACAAATCATGCACCCCAGCCCCTGTTTTTCCAGACACACAAATTGCCGAATCGGTATCCAACCCGATAGCATCTTCGATTTGTTGTTTTGTTGCATCAACATCACTAGACGGCAAATCGATTTTATTCAGCACCGGCAACATTTCCAAATTATTATCCAACGCCAAATAAGCATTAGCAAGTGTTTGTGCCTGAACACCCTGGGTTGCATCGACCAGAATCAACGCCCCTTCGCATGCGGCCAAACTGCGTGATACTTCATAAGAAAAATCGACATGTCCTGGTGTATCCATTAAATTCAACTGATATTCCACACCATCATCAGATTTATAATTCAAACGCACAGTCTGTGCCTTGATAGTAATACCGCGTTCACGTTCAATATCCATAGAATCCAACACCTGGGCCTTCATTTCACGTGATTGTAATCCGCCAGTATATTCAATAAGCCTGTCTGATAATGTAGATTTTCCATGGTCAATATGTGCAACAATAGCAAAATTACGAATATTTTTTTGGTTCATCTGCTTTCCTATTATGCGGCAATGATACACCCGTATAATACAAATAGCAAGCAAAAAACGCACACATTAAATCATAAACAAGAATATTCCAGCCCCTGCGGCAACAATCGCCGCAATAGTAATTTGCCAAAAATATTTTTTAACAATAGAATTTGCTTTTTCTTGGAATTTCCACAACAAAAAACCAACGATTGCAAATCGTCCGGTTCTAAAAATTGCGGACACACAAATATACATAACGGCCGGAAACCCCATAAATCCAGCACATATAGACATCAATTTATATGGCACTGGTGTTACCGCAGTAATAAGAATAATCAACAAACCGTGTTTAACAAACAACTGTTGTGCGACGTGGAATTGTTCCACAGACGCAAAATGTTCAATAATCCACACCCCGACCGAATCGAACAACATTGCCCCAATTAAATACGCGATAATTCCACCAACAACAGACCCCACAGCAGCGGCAGCAACAGTTGGCACTGCACGTGATTTATTTGCGATAATTGGTGGTGTCATAAACACTTCGGGTGGCACAAACAGAAATATAGATTCGCACACAGTCATAAAAAAAACAATCCAAGAAAACAAAGGGCTTTCTGATTTTTTAAGCATAAATTCACCGAATTTCATTTTGACCACCATTTTAATATTTGCAAACTGACAAAGCATAGATTACAATTTTAGCAACAATATAACAATGGACACAAAAAGAAATCGTAACAACACGCGTTCTGAAAAAATCGCCAGCAAAGTTCAAACCATTGTTGCAGAAATATTGCGTGATAAATATAGTGATGACGCGATATTATCGGGTGTATCATTGGTTGGTGCCGAATCGCATGGCGGATTACAATTTGTAAAAATATATTTTTATTCGCGTAGTGACGCCAATACGACACAAACGAAATTAAACGCGGTATCAAAAAATATTCGTTATGAATTGGGTGCACGTATGAATCAAAAATACGTACCTGAAATACAATTTGAATACGATGACACGATGGAACGTGCGGAAAGAATTGATAATTTATTAAAGAACCTATAAAAAATATCCCCAAAAAATTGGGGATATTTTTCAACGAACAAAAATTATCTGATAACCCTACGAACCACAGGTCTTTTATGAATAACCGGTCCATTTGCATTTTTATCAATAACCGAAACAGAACGTGTCATAATACGTTTACGTTCGACATTTTGTAAATTTTGACGATTTTGCTGAACGATAGCATTTTCAGGAACAACACCAGTATCATTCATCGCCATTGCATTAAAGCCAAACATAGCCACACATACAGCGAACAAAATAAATTTTTTCATTACAACCTCCATTTTTATTACATTATAACACAACCAATATAAAAACAAAACTATTTTATACAAAAAATATGGGGATTACCCCATATTTTTATTAATAAGTTGGTGCACTTGACGTTCCACCCACAGCAGTCAAATCGACCCATTCTTCTGTCACAGTAAGACCATCCGCACTGACCGTTTGAACCAAAGCGCATTTATGCCCATTTGTACATTGTGCAGGTCTTCTTATTGTGTCACTTTGCAACGCAGCAATTGCTGTGGCATTTGTTTTTACCTGTGTATCAATCTTTTTATCTGCTTGTGCCAAAGTATCTGTTGCCGCATAATAATTACCAGCCACACGCGTACCTTCAACACCCTGGGCACGTGATTTCTCGGTCGATATTGCTGTGGTATTTGTTTTTACCTGTGCATCAATCTTGTTATCTGCTTGTGCCAAAGTATCTGTTGCCGCATAATAATTACCAGCCACACGCG
>CALCGS010000138.1 GCA_937901165.1 uncultured Alphaproteobacteria bacterium | reverse complement strand
CGCAAATTTTTATCGGACACATCAACTTCGCCTGTGACAATTGAGCGTGCGTATGTATATGCATCGTGTCGATAGTTTTCAGCCTGTTTAATTAATTTATAATAAGAGTTTCTGTGTTTTCCATCAGATAATTTTTCGCAAACATTTTTATATTTCTTACAAAGTTTCTTCATATATTTAATGCTTTTTTCAGGTATGTGTATTTTTTCTGTTTCAAGCATTGGTTTTATACCATGAATTTTGCACCCACCAACAAAAGCATTAATATCAAAGTCAGCATGTTTTTGTAAATCACTAAATAACTTGCCACGATTCAATTGTTCAAAATTATCAACAATCAATGCAAAATATTTTGCGTCGTCTGATGTAATTTTATCCATATTATTTTTCATAGTTTGTAAATAACCATCAGCAATAACATGGCATTTTCTGTGTGTTATATTTGCCTGACGTGAATTATAATGATTGGATAAATAAGCGTTTGCGTATTTATATTTTTTTAACATAGATAAAATTTCTTTACGATTTGTATCGTTTAGCATTGCAACCTCCGCAAAATAATTGTTTAGGCAATAATACACAAATTAAAAAAATTGTCAATATATTGTTTTTATAAAAATAAACTTGTTAATTGAGTGGGAACTATTCTTCAATTTCAACACTGTCAATCAATGTTTTGTTTATTGATTCTATTTTTACAGGTTTGTATTCAGGATTACTGATAGTTGTGTTGTCATTAGATGTTATTATTGTTATTGGGGTTTCTGTAATTGGAGCAGGAGTGCTTTTATTTTCACCATAAGATTTTGATTTATATTTGCGTCTTAGGTTGTCGGGAACACTGATATAATCAAGTGGATTTATGCCGTTTGTTTGTAAATCCATTGCAGGTGCGGGGCTTATCCTGCGTTGTTCGACATTGTATAAAGGAACAATAAAATTATCAGGTGCATTTTTTATTGTTTGGGCGTTTCCTGTGCCGTTTAATTCCATTATTCGTAGACCACGTTCACTATCGCCGTTTGGTTTTAATCGAATTATTCCATCAGAACCAGCATAACCACTGGGGTCCAATAAATATGCCGCATTTGGTTTGTTTGAATATATTGTTCCAATTGCAATATTCATTGCATCATATCCAAATGTTGCAAGTCTGGTTGGGGCGGCACCGTATATGTATTCATATAATGTTGAAAAGCGGGCGTCTTGTTGGGGTAATGCCGCGTATTTTGAACCAATCATTGTAAAATCTGATACTATGTCGGTATTATCCCACATTGCAGTACCGTAAAATCTTACCGATTTAGAATCAACACCATAGTAACGCAAAAATGAACCAATCATTTTACTGTCATTTGCGTTTCCTAAAAATAAAACGCCAGTGTATGGTAAATTGCCAAGTGTTTCAATTTTTGATAATTTACTTAATTCGTAATTTAGTTTTGATTTTTCTAAATTTGTTAATGTTTCATTTGTTAAAATATCAGATAAAATTTCGCGTGCGCGTTTGTTTGCAGAAATTCTTGCCTTGTTCATAGATGCGGTTTCAGATACTTTTTTTAATGCTTCGTTATCTGATTCTGTGTAATAAAATATTCCGCGGACAGTTGTGCCATACATTTCAGATGCAGTTTTTGCGGCACCAGCCATTATTTTCCCGGATTCTGTGTTTGGGGATATTATAATAAAATCATTGATTTTGTCAGATACCATTTCACGTATAATCATTTCAATACTGTTTGTTGGCATTAAATTTATTGTCATAACACCATCACCCAATGCAGTTGCATCAGATGTAAATGATATAACAGGCGTATCTATGTTTTTTTCAATACGCAAGATATTTGCATTTTGTCCAAATAATGGACCAACAATTATTTCAGGATTAGATGACAATGCAGATTTTATCGCGTTGTTCGCATCTAAACCTGTATCGTAAAAAGATACAGATAATTTGCTTAGGTTGTTTTGTAATACAGATAATTCAATTCCGTTTCTGATTCCAGAACTTATTGTAGAATTAGGACCACTTTGTGGTAGTAATACCGCAATATTATGATTTTTGCCATCATCAATTATTTTTCGATTCGTTGTTTGTATTTGTCCGGGTACACCAGTTTGGACATCGCCGTATTCAGAATACCAATCGCGATTTTGGGTTGTGCCGCTGCAACCAGCCAATAAAAGAAGTAAAGATATGTATGTAAAAAATCTTGTCATTGCAAATCCTATATTTTTATTGTATTTTACTACAAAAGGAAAATAAATGCAAACAGGACTATATATTGTTGGAACACCAATTGGAAATTTATCTGATTTATCGCCAAGGGCAATAGAGGTTTTGCGTAATGTTGATTTAGTCGCAGCCGAAGATACACGCGTGTTTGGTAAAATTGCTGCGAAATTTGATATTAAAACAAAAAGAATTTCGTGCCACGAACATAATGAACGCGATGTAGTGCCTGATTTAATAAAAAAAGTTGAACAAGGATTTAGTGTCGCTGTCGTGTCTGATGCAGGGATGCCGGCAATAAGCGACCCAGGTTTTCGTGCGGTTAGGGCGGCAAGACAGGCGGGGGTTGATGTGTTTGTTGTGCCAGGGCCTACGGCGGTGGTGTCTGCGCTGGTGCTGTCGGGGTTCCCAACAGATAGATTTACTTTTTGTGGTTTTTTTGATGAAAAAAAATTGCGTGATGATAATAAAATTAGACATACGATTGTTTATTATGAAAGTCCTAATCGTGTTCAGGCTACTGTTCGTGCTATGGCGGCGGTTATGCCGGAAAGACAAATTGCAATTGTTCGGGAAATTACAAAAATTCACGAAGAAACCATTGTTGGATATCCTGCGGACTTAATGAATATTTCATCAATAAAAGGTGAGGTCGTTATTGTTGTTGCACCGGCCCCTGAAAAAAAGATGTCTGATGATGAAATTCGTGATATAGTAAATGATGTGGTTGGAAATTCTACAAAATCTTTGGCAGTAGAATTGGCACAAAAGGCCGGGATTTCAAAAAAAGAAGCCTATAAACGTTTGATTGATAAAGAGGATGCATAATGATTCGGTTTGTTGGGTCTTTTGAAACTGTTAAGTCTTTGCCAAAAACACAATTTGCAGAATTTGCTTTTATTGGCAGAAGTAATGTTGGTAAATCTTCTTTGATAAATGCTATTGTTGAACAAAAAATCGCAAGAACTTCAAATACACCGGGACGTACGCAATCTATCAATATGTTTAATATTGACGATAGAATTATGATTGTTGATTTGCCTGGATACGGTTATGCTAGGACTTCAAAACAGAATACCGAAATGTGGTTGGCGCGTTTACAAGAATATTTATTAAATAGGTCTGTGTTGCAAAGATTGTTTATATTAATTGATTCAAGAATTGGGGTGCGTGATTCTGATTTGGATTTAATGCGATTTTGTGATGATAATGGAATTTTGTATCAAATTGTTTATACAAAAAAAGATAAAAAGATTAGAGAGAAAAATCAAGTCGTTCCAAATCATCAAGAACATGGTGCAATGGTGCCAGAGATTTTGGAAACATCCGCAGAAAAGAAAATTGGTGTAAATAACATAAGGAATATAATTGGCATTAAATAATAATATTTTTGTTGCAACAAATCCTATGAAAATGCTGGACGCGTTGTATAAAATTATACAAGGGTCAAATGTCAATATTGAAAAATGTTTGATTTTCTTGCCCAGTCGTCGTGCGGTGCGTAGTGCAGAAAAAATGTTTGTTGATAAATCTGGTAAAAAAGCGGTGCTTTTGCCGAAATTAGTCGCATTGGGTGAGGGGGCGCCAGATGAAAACCTGATTACTGATGACGATGTTTTTCAAAATTCCGAACGTGTTGTTTTGTTGGCGAAATTGTTATCGCAAGATAAATCTATTGTGAATATGTCTGTGGCTTTGCAGATTGCACACGATTTTATTGCTATGCAGGATTATTTGGAAAATGAAGGTGTTGATACCGCAAATATAAATTGGATTGATTTGGTCGATGAAAAATATGCATCGCATTTTAAGAATAAGGCAGATTTATTAAATATTTTAACCAGGTCTTTGCCGATTATTTCCGAAAATAAAATTACATCAACGGCTTTGCGGAATAATCAAATTAGGCATTGGATTGATGTTATTAAAAAAGATTATTTAAAAGATTCTTTGGTTGTTGTATGCGGTTCAACCGCCAGTGTGCCTGCAAGTGCGGATTTAATGGCAGAAATTGCAAAATTGGATAATGGAAGAATTATTTTGTCTGGAAAAATATCTGGAAAAGAAGAAGACTTTTTGTTGGATACAAATCCTTATAATGCAGAATATAAATTTTTGAATAGGGTTGGTGTTAAAACAGAAGATATAAATATTATTGATGTTGGTGATAGTAAAATTGATTTTTTCAATTATGTGTTTTCTAATGATTTATCAAGTAATGTTATTTTAGATAATGATTTGCAAAATTGTCATTTAATAGAAGCAAATACAGAAGCACAAGAAGCAAAAGTTGTTGCAGAAATTGTAAAAAATGCAAGGCAACAAAAAAAATCTGTTATGGTGATTACACCGGATAGTGCAGGAAATCAAAGAATAAAATCTGCATTTCAAGATATGGGAATTGTTGCGGATTTTTCTGGGGCTATGTCTGGGGATGGAATGAATCCTGCAAAGGCTTTGTTGAATTTGTTTGATTCTTGGATTGAAAACGGAAGTAATATTTTTGATAAAATTTATGTTGATGCAAATTATAATTTGTTTGATTGTGTTGTTGATATTATTGAAAAATTTTCTGAAAACTTTGAACCGAAATTTTCTGTGGATGATGAAAATTATGTGTCTTTGTGGATGGTAATTAGAAATTTATCAGATGTTTTAATAAAGTATGATATTCGGTTAAGTTTGTCAGACGCAAGGGCGTTTGTTGCAGATGCTGTTTCATCGGTTGATGTGCGTCAAAATCCTGTTGATAATCCTGATGTTGTTGTGTTGGGTACGATAGAGGCACGTATGCAAACCGCAGATGTTATTATTTTAACAGGCTTAAATGATGGTATGTTCCCCGCACAAGGGTATAAAAATTCTTGGTTGCCAATCAATGTCAGTAAAAAAATTGGTTTGCCATCACCAGACAGAAAGGTTTCTTTGATGGCATTGGATTTTATGAATTTATCGTGTGCCAAAGAAGTTTATTGGTTGCGTAGTAAAGTGTCTGGTGGGGTGCAAACTGTGGAATCTAGGTTTTTATCAAGGGTTGTCGCAAGAAAAGCAAATATTGATGTTTGTTTTGAAAAAGATATTTTAAGTGTTGTAAATAAATATGATGTTGTTGATTATAAACCTTTGTCTTTTGTTGCACCGGTGGTGGAAAATGATTGGTCTGATGTTTTTGTGACAGAGTTAGAAACATTGATACATAATCCTTATGTGTTTTATTGTAAACATATTTTACGATTAAAACCAAAAGATGATTGGTGGGTTGGGCCTGATGCTAGAAATTTTGGTTTGTTGGTACACGATGTTATAGAACATGCAAAATCTTTTGATAAAGATGTGTTGATACATTTAATGGATGTACAGGCACGCGAATTGTTGGGCAATACAAATATATTGTTATATTTTTGGCATAAAAGATTTGTTGAAATTGCAGAATTAGTTTTTGAATATAAAGATTTGTTGTTGAATTCAAAACCTGAAATCAACGGTGTTGTTAATATCGCTGGACGTAATGTTAGGGCGCGTGCAGATAGGGTTTGGGATGGGGGCGTTTTGGATATCAAAACTGGCGAAGCACCAAGTTCAACGCAATTGCTAGAAGGTAATATGCCACAATTACCATTGGAAGCATTTATTTTACAATCTGGGGGGTTCCCATTACATATAACAGAAAAAAGCAAAACACCTGTGATTAAATTTTTGCAGTTGCGAAATTCTGATGTAAAGATGATTGAATATGATTTTGATTTAGTAGAAAAAATGATGAATGGTGCAATACAAAAGGTAATAGAGTTGGTCAATATGTATAGTGCAGGCAGTGCACCATACGATTACTATATTACTAGTGGTAAAAAATATAAAGCATTTGATGATTTGGCCAGAATAGAATAAAAATAATTATTTTATTTCCAATACTAAACCACAGTGGTCGGTTGGTTTTACATGTGTCCTGGGACATAAATCGATTTCACAATTTTTTATTATTGATTGTGCGGTTTTGTTGACCAAGAAATAATCAAGGCGAAGCCCTTGTTTTTTGCCAACTGTATCGCCACCACGATATCCGTACCATGTGTAATCTATGTCGTTTGGGTGTAGATTACGCCATACGTCCATCCATCCGGATTCCAACCAATCGTTCATTATTTTTCGTGCGTCAGGTGCAGAAATTGATGAACCAATATAATTTTTAGGATTCCATATATCTTGGTCTGATATTGAAACATTAAAATCCCCCGCGATTATTACAGATTCTGGTGAATCTAAATATTGTTTAATGTATTCTGTGAATGCGTGCATCCATTCCAATTTATATGCGAATTTTGGGGATTCTATGTTGTCACCATTTGGCATATATACATTTATCAATCTGATACGGCCGTCAATAACACATTCAAGAAAACGGGAATTTACATCAGCATAATTGGGTAATCCCATCGTGACATCTTCAATAGAATGTTTTGAAAAAGTTGCAACACCATTCCAACTTTTTTGACCAAAAACTTTTATATTATAACCGTATTCGTCAAATAGGTTGTGTGGAAAAGATGATGTTTCAACTTTTAATTCTTGAACCAAGATTGTGTCGTATTGTCCAGAACGTAAAATGTTTATAAAACTTTCAGCGTGGGCACGTATTGAATTTATATTTATTGTTAATATTTTCATATTTGATTTTCTTTCCTTTTTGCGTATAATAATCTATATCCAATGTAAAAACAATAGGGAATTTAGTTATGAATATGAATAATATGTTGGAAATGGCTGTGCATCAGTGGCCTGAAAATTTATTTTTAGTACGCGAAGGTATTACGTATTCTGCGTTTTATGATATGGTACGTGCGCGTGCAAAGGTTTTGGTTGAAAATGGTATTAAAAGCGGTGATGTTGTTGGGGTTTTGTCGCATAATATTCCACAATTTCCGCTTACCTTGTTTGCAATTTGGTATTTGGGTGCCAAGGTGTTGATGTTGGATACGAATTTAACCCCATTTGAATATGATAAAATGACCCAGATTGCAGATTGCCATTTCGTTTGTGCTGAACCTGGGTTTTTCTATAAAACAGATAAGTTTAAATTTATTGATATCACATTGAAAGATGGGGAAATTGATTCAGAACTTCGTCCTGTACAATTGGGGGCAAATGATATTGCTTTGTTGTCTTTTACGTCTGGGTCAACTGGAACACCAAAGGTTGTGCCACTTACGCACTTTAATTTGGTGGAATGTGCGAATTCTTTGGAAGATATGTCGGAATATTTTGGTTCTGGGGATGTGATGTATGGATTTTTACCGTTGTATCATATTTTTGGTTTTTCAATTGGGGTTTTGGGAACTGTACATTTTGGCGGCGGTATTGTTTTACAGCCAACTGTCAATCCGAAATATATTATGGATGATTTCAAAAAGTTTAAGCCACATGTTATACCTGCGGTACCAAGATTATGGGAATTGTTTAGAAATAAAATAATGGATAATCTTAAAACACAAAAAAAGTGGCGAATTGTTTCATTTATATTAAAAAATCAACAGACTTTGAATAGTATGGGATTGGATTTCTTTGTAAGAAAAATTCAAGAACCAATTTTGGATATTTTTGGTGGTCGTGCCAGATTGCTTATTGCGGGTGGGGCGGCAACAAAACCAGAGGTTGAAACTTTTTATGAAGAATTAGGATTGGCATTTATTCAAGGGTATGGTTTAACTGAAACTGTGGGGCCCATTTGTATATCCAAACCATCAAAAAAACGTATTCCTTTTTCTGTGGGGGGACCAACAACAAATAACGAATGTGAAATTCGTGGTAAGGATGAAAATGGTATCGGGGTTTTATGGGTACGTGGACATCAGGTGTTTGATGGGTATCTTAATAATGATGCTGTAAATGCAGAAGTGTTTGATGAACGTGGGTTCTTTAATACTGGTGATATGGTATATCAGGATAAAAATGGCGAATACCATTTTGCAGGTAGAAAAAAACAAGTGATTGTTTTAGATTCTGGAAAAAATGTTTATCCAGATGAATTGGAAGCATTATATATGGAAATACCTGGTGTTAAAAATGTCGCTGTGTTTGAACACAAGGTCAAAGATAAAACTGTTGCATACGGTGTGTTTAGTGTCGATAAATCTATGACTATGGAAAAATTGGCGATGGAAGTTGCAACAGCAAACAAGAAAATTGCTTCGTATAAATGGGTGACTCATTTTGCTATGACGACAGATGATTTGCCAACAACCAGTACGTTAAAGGTTAAACATCATATCGTTAAGCAAAACTTGATTGATGGTGCATACCAAAATCGTAAAGAGTAAAATTTAGAAAGGATTTTACAATGAGTGTCTTTAAAATGCTGCAAGATGCAGTAAAAAAGTGGCCCGATAATTTGTTTTTAGTTAGGGAAAATATTTCTTATAAAGCGTTTTTAGAAAATGTTCGGTTGCGTGCAATTACTTTGCATAATTTGGGGGTTCAGAAGGGCGATGTTGTTGGTGTTTTGGCACATAATATTCCAGAGTTTCCTTTGACTGTTTTTGCAATTTGGTATTTAGGGGCAACTGTATTATTGTTGGATACTAATTTAACAGATGTTGAATATGATAATATGACAAAAACTGTTGGTGCAAAGTTGGTTTGTGCAGAAAAATATTTCTTTTATGATGCAAAAAAATTTAAGTTTTATGATATTACTTTGCCCGATGCTGAATCCGATTTGGATTTAAAACCAGAAAAGGTAAATGAAAATGATTTTGCAACTATGTCTTTTACATCGGGGTCGACAGGTGTGCCAAAGGTGGTTCCTCTTACGCATCGTAATTTGATGGAATGTGCAAATTCTATGGAATCTTTTAATACATGGATTCATTATGGTGATGTTATGTATGGGTTTTTACCGTTGTATCATGTGTTTGGTTTTGCAATTGGTTTGCTGACACCACTTCATTATGGAACGTGTATTTTGCTACAACCAACGGTTAATCCAAAAGCAATATTGGAAGATTTTAAAACTTATAAGCCACAGGTTATACCGGCGGTGCCAAGATTATGGGAAATTTTCCGTAATAAAATTATTGATGGTGTAAAGGCACAAAAAAAGTGGTGGATTGTGTCTAGAATTCTTAAATATCAAAAATTTTTGCGTTTTATTGGATTGGGAAATTTGGTGCATAAGGTTCAAAAACCGTTATTAAATGTTTTTGGTGGACGTGCAAAATTGCTTATTGCGGGTGGTGCTGCAACCAAGCCAGAAGTTGAAAAATTTTATGAACAATTGGGATTGGCATTCGTTCAAGGTTATGGTATGACGGAAACTGTTGGACCAGTATGTTGTTCGCGTCCTGTAAAAAAACGTGTGCCTTTTGCATTTGGTGCGCCAATTGGGTGTAATGAATGTGAAATAAGAAATAAAGATAAAAAAGGGGTGGGGACATTATGGATTCGCAGTCCGCAGGTGTTTACAGGTTATCTTAATAATCCTGAAATAAATGCTGGGATTTTTGATGATAAGGGGTTCTTTAATACTGGGGATTTGGTGTTCTTGGATAAAAATGGTGAATACCACTTTGCAGGTAGAAAAAAGAATGTTATCGTTTTAGATTCTGGAAAAAATGTTTATCCAGATGAATTGGAAGCATTGTATATGGAAATACCTGGTGTTAAAAATGTCGCTGTGTTTGAACACAAGGTCAAAGGTAAAACTGTTGCGTACGGTGTGTTTAGTGTCGATAAATCTATGACAATAGAAAAATTATCTAATGCAATCAGATTGCTAAATGTTCGTGTGGCGGCATATAAATGGGTGACGCATTTTGCAATAACGACTGATGATTTGCCGGTGACCAGTACGCAAAAGGTAAAGCATCATATTGTTAGACAGAATTTAATCGATGGAAAATATCCAATTAAAAAAGAATAAAAAGCCCACTTTTGTGGGTTTTTTTACTCGTTTTTTTTTAATAATTTGATTGCAATAAATTTTTTGCATTGCTATAATCAAAGTGTGCAAATGAATCAAAAAGGAGAAAATATGAAAAAAATTGCATTTTTATTGCCTGTTATCGCTTTGGCCGCATGTGGTCAAGAAGCAAAAAAAACTTTGGTTAGTGATTGTGAACAAATTTCTGCTGGTGAACAGGGTGATACATTGGTAAAATGCCCAATGACAGAAGAATTGGCTGCTATCCAGGCTATGGAAGCAAATTCTATGTTCTTGTCTGCAACTGCTGATTTGGTTGCTTTGGCTGCTGATGCAGAAAACGTTTATGTTAACGTTAATGCTGGGGCTTGCGATGTAGAAGGTCAGGTTCAATATCGTGTTATGGTTAAAAACCCAACTATCGATGGCGAAGCAATGTATGCTGTTGCTATTTGCCAATAATAGTTATTATTGGAATAAAAAAAGACGTCAATTTGACGTCTTTTTTATTGTTTTTGTAATATTTTATTTTCCTAAACATAATTGTGAAAATGTTGCATCCATTACATCAGATGCGGTTATTGTACCAAGTATTTTACCGATGTTTTCAGATGCGTGTCTGACATGTTCGGAAAATATATCGTAATTTCCATTTGATTTTTCTATGGCTTGTTTTAATTCGTTTTTTGATTCTGATAATAATGCGTAAGTTCGTGCATTTATTATCAAATCGGATTCCGTGTTATCAAGTAATTTATGAATTTCTTGTTTTATTATTTTTATTAAATCTTGTATACCATCACCGGTTTTTGCAGATACATAAATTGCATTTTTGTTTTGTTTTTCTTGTATTAAATCAGATTTGTTTATAACCATGATTTCTGGGTTTTTTGTATAAGGTATGTCAAATTCAGAATTTGTTATATGTAATATCAGATTTGCATTATCTATTTCTGTTTTTGTTTTATCAATACCCATTTGTTCGATTTTATCAGATGTTTCACGAACACCAGCGGTATCAGATAAATTTACCAAATATCCATCAATATCAATAGGTGTGCTTATTACATCACGCGTTGTGCCGGGTGTGTTTGAAACAATTGCACGATTTGTTCCGACAAGTTTATTAAATATAGATGATTTTCCAACATTTGTTTCGCCCACCAATACCAGATTAAATCCATTTTTTATTGCTTTTATAGATTGGTATTTTGATAAAGCGTTTTCTATTTCTTGGTATAAATCATTTGTTTTTGACAATATTTTTTTATCAATGTTTAATGGCAGGTCGTCCGGGCTGTAATCCAAAATTGCCGCAGAGTATGCAGATATTTCAATCATTTGATTGCGCCAGTTTTCGTATATTTTGCTGTCGCCACCCATCATAGATTTTAATGCGTATTTACGTTGTTTGTCTGTTTGGGAATCGAGTAATGCCGCCAATCCATCAACATCTGATAATGTCATTTTGCCGTTTAGGAAAGCACGTTTTGAAAATTCACCACGCGACGCCATACGAAAACCAAAAAAGGTTAGGTATTCAAAAATTTTATTTATTACCGCAGTTGAACCATGCGAATGTATTTCTATGACATCTTGGCCGGTAAAAGATTGTGGGGATGCAAAGTAAATTGCAATACATTGGTCAATTAGTTCGTTATTGCCATCACGCAGGTTGGTAAAGTAAGCCTGGCGTGCAGAAAAATCAGATTTGTTTATAATTTTTTCAAATGTTGGTTTTAAGTTTTCGCCACTTATTCTTATTACAGCAACCCCAGATTTTCCAAAGCCACTAGATAATGCAAAAATTGTATCAGTATTCATTTTATTATTTCCCAGAACTTATTTCTTTTAATGCCATTGGAACTAGTTTAGATACATCAAATGTTGGATTATTGTTTACCAATTTTTGTGCCATATCAATTATATCCAATCGGCGGTATCCCAATGATTCAAGTGCAGACAGTAAATCAGGTAATGTTGATTTGTCATCAGAATCGGTAAAGTTTAATGATGCACCACCCATTTTATTTTTTAATTCAACAATAATTTTTTCAGCCATTTTTTTACCAACCCCGGGTGCACTGGATATTGTTTTGGCATCACCAGTTGCGATTGCGGTAATAAGGCTATCTGTTTTTATGGTTGACATTATTGCCATTGCAACCTTGGGGCCAACACCAGATACAGTTGTTAATTGATTAAATAAATTTTGCATGGATAATGTCGAAAATCCAAATAAACGTATAGAATCTTCACGAACAATGGTTTCAATCCACAGTGATATTGTAGATTTTAATGTAAAATATTCAGTGGTAAAAACCTTGTATCCAACAGGGCCTGCCATTAAAATTATAAAATCATCACCAATGTAATCAACAATGCCTTGCAATTTTCCAATCATTTGTTATCCTTTGTTTGTAATTTTATAACAATTTAATCAAAAGGTCAAATATGAGTGGACATAGTAAATGGCACAACATCCAACACAAAAAAGGATTGGTTGATGCAGCACGTAGCGGTTTGTTTACAAAATTGGCACGTGAAATAACAATGGCGGCAAAGTTAGGTGATTCAAATCCTGATAATAATCCAAGATTAAGATTGGCTATTTTACAGGCACGTAAAAATTCTATGCCAAATGATAATATTAAACGGGCAATAGACAAGGCAGCGGGTGCAAATACCGAAAATTATGTTGCGGTTCGTTATGAAGGATATGGTCCGGGCGCGGTTCCTGTGATTGTTGAAGCATTGACTGATAATCCACGTCGTACAGTGCCTGAAATTCGTAATATTTTTGCAAAAAATGGTGGAAATATGGGCGAAGAGGGGTCGGTTGTGTTTATGTTTACACGTGCTGGTCAAATTATGTATCCTGCATCTATTGGTAAAACAGAAGATGAAATGATGGAAATCATTATGGATGCAAATGCTGATAATTTGGAAACGTCCGAAGAAGGTTTTATTATTACAACAAAACCTGATGATTTTATGAATGTTCAAAAATATTTGGCGGATAAATTGGGTGAACCGGATAGTGCGGAACTTACATGGTTGCCGAATATGCCAATGGATTTGGATGATGAAACGTATGCCAAAATAGAAAAGTTGGTTGACGCATTGGATGATAATGACGATGTGCAAAAGGTTTTCACTGCGGCTGCGTAGTAATTAAAATGCGCCTAGTGCGCATTTTTTTAAGGAAGGATTGGAATTTATGACGCGTGTTATTGGTATTGACCCAGGATTATTACATACAGGTTGGGCAATTATAGATTTTGTAGGCAGTGAACGTAGATATGTTGCCAGTGGTGTCGTTTTGCCACCAAAAAATCTGCCTTTGCCGGAAAGATTGACTTTTATTTTTCAAAATGTTTCTGATTTGTGTAAAAAATACAGTCCAGATGTATGCAGTATTGAAATAACATTTGTGAATAAAAACCCCCAGACGACTTTGGCGTTGGGGCATGCACGTGCCGCCGCCATTGTTGCAATTTCTAATTTAGGAATACCGGTATACGAGTACGAGGCAAATAAAATAAAAAAGGCTTTGACCGGGGCGGGGCATGCTGGTAAAGAACAAATTTATAAAATGTTGCAAATTTTATTGCCTGCGGCAAAGCCCAAAACCCCAGATGAAAGCGATGCAATTGCGATTGCATTGACATATACAAATACGGCACGTTTTTTTGTTTAATAAAGTGCTTGTGTGTTTTTTACGATTGTGATAAAATTTAGTGTAAGAGAGAATATGAAAATATTAAAGTATTTTTTGTCTGTATGTTTTTGTGTTGTACCAAGTGTTTTGTTTGGTGCGGGGCCTGTTGCAACAACAGCGGGGGGAAATTTAACTGCGTATAATCCAAATGGTGGTTTGCAAAATAATAATAATTGGGCAATACAAACAAATGGTCGGTATAATCAAAAGGGTGCCGATGTTAAGGCTGATTTTGGAAATTGTAATTCTTTGATTATTCGTTGTGCACAACCAAAATGTAGTGGTGGCGGGTGTGTAAATATAGATGTGGCACGCCCCATTGTTTCTGGGTGCGTTAAATCAAATTCTTCGTGCAAGCAATATGGTGATGATTTAATTGAATATATTTCTGCACAAATGGTTGCAGATGCCCAGGCGGAAATTCAACAACAAGAACTTGCAATGCAACAGGCGGCGGCAGAAGCGGCCGCGGCGGCGTCTGCGGCACAGGGTAATGAACAGTTGCAAGCAATGCAGGCACAAATGCAACAAATGCAATATGAAATGCAACAACAAAATAGTGAAACAATCGCACAGTTGCAAAATGCGCTGGAAGAACAAAAACAAATGACGGCGGATGCTATTGCCAAATCGCAAGAACAATCGTCTGTTCCACAATCTGTGGTGGATAGGGCGGAAATGAATGACCTTACGGTTGCACAACAAATTGCGGTTGATAATCAGGTCCCGCCAGAGGTTTTGGAACGTCAAAAAATTGCCGGGCAAATTATGACAAATATTGAAAATGTTGAAAAAACTTTGTTGGGGTTAAAAGAAGTAATGAAGGAAACATTTGAATATGCCGGATGCGATAGTCGCGGAAATAATTGTCGTGGTCCAAAACGTGTTGAAAAATTTAAAAGTATCGCAAATGGATTTTTTGACCCGTATAATAATGTGTTGGATGAAATGTACGAGGCTTTGATTACAGCACAAATGGTTGGTATTGATATAAATGATATTTATATGATGTTGGATGGTTCTTGCAATAGATGGGGAAAATATTATTGTACGCATAATAATGTTCAACCGTATGACAAAGATAATTGTCTGTCCGGAAAAAGTCAAAATAAAGGTAATGGTACAGATCAAGTGAAGGGTGGGGCAAAATGTACAATTGGTATGGCTATACCACCGTCGGATAGAATAGATTGTACATTTACAGGATATTTGGAAAATATGGCAGAGGTTGAAGATGTTTGGTTAAGTCCTTTAACACTTACTGATGAATCTGGGAAGCCAAAGGAAGGTAATGGTGAGGTACGTGTTGGTTGTGCATCTGCGATTTTGGATAATACTATTTTTGGACGGCGACAAAGATCAAAAACGCAATCGGCGGTTGATATTGATATTTTACAACGTATTTTGGACCAGGATGCACCAACGAGTGTTAAGGGATTGATGAATAAAGTTAATTATTGTGCTATAGATGAGGGGGGGTATGTAGAATTACAAAAAGCAGCGACGTCTAAAAATTTACCAAAATCGAAAGTTTGTGTAAAAGAATCGTTGATAAAAAATAATAATTTTCTACCTCTTCATAACGTTGAATATAATGTAGATGTTGAATTGTCAGAGGATGCCTGTGTTGCATGTTCTTCAAATTCTTCAAAAGGTGAAAAATGTACAAATGACCTTCTTAAAAATAGGGTTGAGTGGAAAGGTGGAAAATGTCAATGTATAAAAAATTTTGTTGTAAAAAATGGTATATGTATTGCAGCAAAACATTTTGTTGGGACGGTTCTTGGTAATGATTCACAACAGAGTTGTAAAGGGGTTGGTGGAATTTGGACACCGGATGATATGGATAAGTGTTTTTGTCCAACAGATTGTGAATATACTGAAAAGTATTGTATGATGAAAGGGAGTATTGATACGAAGTGCAATGGGGATAAAGTAGATGCAAAATAAAATTTTAAATTTGATTTTTTGTGTGGGTATGTTGTTTGTCAGTATAAATATGGCGAATGCTGCCGATAATTATGGATGTGATGATGCTGATACTTATATCAATCCGGTGCTGGCACTGTGTTCAACGCATGCGTATAATATTGGACATGAAACCAATCCAGAAATTTATGGTGATAAAAATTTAATGGAAGAAGTTATTGCATTAAAAACAACAATTATTACACAGCAAATGTATAAAAATTATTCTTCGTTGGAATCTATGATGAAACGGTTAAAGGTTCAATTGGAAAAGGCTGTTTTGTCTAGTAATTTAAAGGCGGCACAGGCGGCATCGGACCGCATCGAAGAAGAAAACGACACAACTGTATCGGCACAAGATAAAAAAAATGGAATTTATATTGTGGGGGCAGAAGATTGTTCAGAACAGTTTGGCGCGGATGAAAAATTGTCCTGTTTAAGGGGTAATTATACAGAAATTAAATCCCAATCAAATCAAGGTACCAAACGAACAAATGCATTGAATAAACAGGTTGTACGTTGGTTTGCAGATATGGAAAATTTAGAAAAGTTAATAGGGTTGGAAAAGGGTAAATGTGATAAAGATAAAAAATCTGTTTCACAAGATGCCATTACTAATATGGCCAACTGTATATCTGCGGCAACATATAAAATGGAAGAAAAAAAGCAAATGCAAAAAAAGTAAGTTAGTTTTTGTTGAAATTATTTCCTGAAACTTACTTTATCAACGGCATCGTATCCAAAATATTTATTGGCACGTTTTATTATTTCGTCAGACATATAAGATAACTGTAATGCAAATGCAGGATTTTTTGGACGCAGAATTATATTAAACTTGTCGTTTCTTTGTTTTTTTATTGCGATGACTGTTGATATGTTTGATATGTCATCACCCATTATTTCGTCCCAACGCATAGATAAATCAGCATCAGATGCACGTACACCAAATATGCGCATCAATGTTCCAATTGCACCAGCCATAGTTGTTGGGCGTTTTGTGCGTTCAAAAATTTTATTATTTTGTTGGTTTGACATAATTATATTCTTTTGGCATTAAAATATACATTTCGCCCTGGGAATGTTGACCCTTGGCATACGAATATGCTTCGTCACCACTGCCAAAGAATATGTCGGCACGAATCCAACCGCGAATTGCACTGCCTGTATCTTGGGCAATCATTAAACGACGAAATGCACGACCGTCTGATAAATTTGTACTGATGTACACTGGCATACCAACGGTGTAAATGCTATCGTCCACGGCGATTGAACGGATTTTTGATAGTGGTGTTCCCAGTTTGCCAATAACATTTTTACTTTCCGCAGGTTTGAAATATACATATCGTGGGTTGTTATAAATTACTTCTTTGGCAAGTTTTGGATTTTGTTTTAAGTATTTCCATACGGCATCGGCACTGTATCCGCCATCAGGTTTAATTCCACGTTGTTTTAATTGTTCACCAATTGATTTAAATGTTAAATCGTTTGTTGCACCAAAATTTAATTTCGCAGTTGTACCGTCTTCGAGTTTTAATAAACCACTGCCTTGGATTTGGATATTTTGTACATCAACAATGTTTGCCCAATACAAAACATTTCCAATTTGGTTTTCAACAATTTTCTTTTTAGACACACCCTTGTATAAAGATGGATTTGACGGTGCAGACATCAATGGTTCGTTGCAAGTCGCAGTTTTTGTGCGGCATGCGTTTATTGTTGGTGAATAATATCCCGTAAATGTGCCACGTGTAGATTTTGCGTCATCGTATATTTTATATGGTTGAAAATGCGATTCAAACCATGCACGTACGGTTGCGGTGTTGGCACTGGCACTGGGTAACATATTACATTTTTCACGAACGAGTTCGGCATCAGGAATAACCTTGCCAGTGTATTGTAATTTTGCATTGCAACTGTTTCGAAATGCCTGTAAAGCATAGCGGACATCGTCATCACGCCACCCGGGCAGGTCGCCAAATGATACCGCCTTCATATGTGATGTTGATATGACAGAATTGTCAGTTGTGTTGTATGTCGGACTGGTTATGTCGCAAGATGTCAGCCCAAAGGCAATTATTGTACATATTATTATTTTGCTTATTAAATATTTTGTTTGCATTTTTGTTAAGTCCCCACTTGTAAATTATTTTTATAATGTTATATTATCATAAATCGAAGTGAAAAAAAAGGAGCAACTTATGTCTAAATTCAAAATTATTTCACAATTTTTAAAAGATATTTCTTTTGAAAGCCCAAATGTGCCGGAATTGTTCTTTAAACAGGAAAATTCCCAGGCAAAAATTGAAATCAATATTGATATTCAAATCAAGGGTGCAGAAAACAATATGTTTATGGTTGATTTAATTACAAAGGTTCATTCAAAATTGGATAAAGATGAAAAATCTATATTTTTGATTGAATCTAATTATTCTGGTTTGGTTCAATTGGAAGAAGAAAAAGACGAAGAAGCAAAAAAACGTACTTTGTTGATTGATGTGCCGGCACAATTATTCCCGGCGGTACGCGCATTGGTGACACGTTTGACATCTGAATCTGGGTTTCCGGCATTTGTTATGCAAACTGTTGATTTTGATGCATTGTATGAACAAAGGGCAAAACAACAACCTGCAAATAATAAATAAAATTTCCGCCGTTTGGCGGAAATTTTTTTATATTTTTTACCGAAAAACCAGCCAGAACACGCAGAAATCTGCGTATTTTTTTGTGCAAAAAAGCCTTGACGCAAATATTGAAATTTGCTATACTATTTACATAGGAAAAAGAAACACAAAAAAAGGGGGAAAAATGAAAATAAAACATGTATTCCTGACATCGGGAATGATAATGGCGATTGCAACATTTCCTGCAATTTCCGAAGATTATTATAATAGTGATATTGCAAATTCTTGTCAGGTTGACTTCCTGGGTGGAACTGGTGCGGATAATTCCACCGCCCCCAATAGTT
>CALCGS010000137.1 GCA_937901165.1 uncultured Alphaproteobacteria bacterium | reverse complement strand
ATTGATGATTTCTGGACCTGCGGAAGATACAAGGGATTTATACAACAATGTCGATGCGGTTGTTGCAAAATTTACACAAAATGATTTTACAAAAGACGAAAAAGATAGACATGTGACATTAACTGAATCTGGGGTTGATAATGCAACAAAATTGTTAAAAGATACCGGTTTGTTGGTTGGTGATAATTTATATTCTTCCGAAAACGCACCGTTGGTTATGCACATTCAACAGGCTTTGTTGGCACATCATTTATATCAGAAAAATGTGAACTATGTTGTAAAAAATGGCGAAATTCTTATTGTTGATGAATTTACAGGACGTGTAATGTCGGGACGCAGATTTGGTAAAGGATTGCATCAGGCAATCGAAGCCAAAGAACATGTCCAAGTTCAACCTGAAAATCAAACGGTTTCCAGTATTTCTTATCAGAATCTGTTCCGTTTGTACCCCACTTTGTCTGGTATGACAGGAACAGCAATGACCGAAGCGGCAGAATTTGAAGAAATCTATAATTTACGCGTTGTTTCTATTCCAACAAACAGACCAGTGGCACGTATTGACCACCATGACGAAATTTATCGCAATAAAGATGAAAAATATGATGCTATTGTTAAACAAATCAAAGCATGTATTGATAAAAAACAACCTGTGTTGGTGGGAACTGTGTCTATTGAAAAGTCTGAAGAATTGGCACAGATTGTTCGTGAAAAATTGGGTATCAAAACAGCACGAATCCGAAGCAAAAATCGTTGCCCAGGCTGGTGCACCTGCAGCAGTGACAATCGCGACAAATATGGCAGGACGCGGAACAGATATTAAATTGGGCGGTAATGCCGAAGAACTTATCGCAGAATTAGATGTCAATGACCCAGAATATGAAAATAAAAAGAAAAAAATATATGAAACTATTGAAAAAAATAAAAAATTGGTTTTGGATGTTGGTGGTTTGTATGTGATTGGTACAGAAAGACATGAATCACGTCGTATCGACAACCAATTGCGTGGGCGTGCCGGCCGTCAAGGCGACCCTGGTGATTCAAAGTTCTTTTTGGCGTTGGACGATGATTTAATGCGTATCTTTGGTGCCGCCAGATTAAATGGTATGCTTACCACGTTGGGACTTAAACCAGGCGAAGCAATTACGCATCCTTGGATTACAAAGGCTTTGGAAAAAGCACAAAAACGCGTTGAAGCACGATATTTTGAAGCACGTAAAGAATTGCTGAAATATGATAATGTTATGAACGAACAAAGAACTGTTGTGTATAAACAACGCGATGATTTGATGACTTCTAAAAATTTATCCCCGCTGGCAACAGAAATGATTGGCGATGTCGTGGAAATCGTGTGCGAAAATAACATTCCTGAAAAATCTCATCCTATGGATTGGAACACCAAAGGAATTCACGATACTATGATGCGTATATTCGCAATGGATATAACCGACATAGACAAATGGAAAACTGATGAAGAAATCACAGAAAGAAAAGCATACGAATCTTTGTATAATTTGGCTATGCGTAGATACAACCAACAAATCGAAAAGTATGGACCCGAATTGATGCAACTGGCATCACGTCAAATGATGTTGGGCGCACTTGATAGTGTATGGAAAAAGCATTTGGGACAAATGGACTTTTTACAAGGTGCAATTGGTTTGCGTGGTTATGCCCAGAAAAATCCATTATACGAATATAAACGCGAAGCATTTGATTTGTTTAAAAATACTATAAGTAATTTTAAAATAATGTCTGTGTCTTATATTTGCAGAATGGAATTGACGCGCGACAAGGTTGAAAAAACAGAACAACAACACAAAGAACACGATGCGGCTTTGAACAAACCAACAACAGAAGCACACAGAAATGATTTGTGCCCTTGTGGTTCCGGGTTAAAATACAAACATTGTTGTGGAAAATTGCACTAAAATAACATAGTTATAAATTGCAAAAAAGAAAGGAATATCATGGGACAATTCGTACATCTTAGAGTACATTCACGAGTGTCTGTGGGCGGAAGTACGTTGGCTATAAAAAATATTGCTGATTTGTGTTCGGCAAATAATATGACAGCGTGTGCCATAACAGATACAAATATGATGTCGGGTGCTGCGGAATTTTCTGACGTTATGCCAGGTGCAAAATTACAACCTATTATTGGTGTGGAAATCACACTGAATCAACACAGTATAGACCCCAAGATATTACGACAAGAAGCTTTATCAAAAATTGTATTATTGGCACAAAATCATGATGGGTATTTAAATCTGTGTGAATTAAGTCGTTTGATGTATATGCGGGGTGAAAACATTCACTTGGGACCATATATTTCTTTTGATGAATTAAAATCTTGTTCTGGGGGGGTTATTTGTTTGTCTGGGGCACATACCGGACCTATTGGTATGGCAATACTCGAAAATCAAATTCCACAAGCGGAAGCTCTAACACAACACTTGTTGGATATTTTTGGTGATAGATTTTATATTGAAATCCAAAGACATGGTTTAGAAAACGAAATCAAAACAGAACCTGATTTTTTGAAATTGGCACAAAAATTTAATATTCCTATTGTTGCAACCAATGATGTTCGTTTTGGAAGTGTCGATAATTATGAATCCGCTGATGCTTTGGGATGCGTTTTGGAACAAACAAAAGTTATAGACCCAGATAGACCCAGAAAATCATCAGAACAATATTTTAAGTCAACACAAGAAATGATGGAATTGTTTTCTGATTTACCAGAAGCAATAGAAAATACTGATGTGATTGCTAATCGGTGCGGTTTTTTTGTAAACGTTCATGAAAAACCTTTGCTACCAAAATTCGGTGATGATTTTGAAACAGAATGTCAAATGTTGCGCGACAATACTATAAACGGGTTAAAGGCTAGAATAGAAGAACAAGGTATTACCGATACACAACCATATTTCGAACAAGCAGAATACGAATTGGGTGTTATTATAGGCATGGGATTTCCTGGGTATTTTTTGATTGTTGCTGATTATATTATGTGGTGCAAAAGAAATGGTATTTTAACAGGACCTGGACGTGGTTCTGGGGCCGGCTCTATCGTTGCATGGGCATTGGGAATAACACACGTAAATCCGTTAAAATACGGTTTGTTGTTTGAAAGATTTTTGAATCCTGACCGTATTTCTATGCCTGATTTTGATGTGGATTTTGAACCAACCGGAATCGAAAAAGTGTTGGCGTATATTTGTGATAAATATGGTCATGATTCTGTGTGCAGAATTATCACTTTTGGTAGTTTACAGGCACGTGGTGCAATTCGTGATATTGGACGTGTGTATGGCATGCCATATTCCAAATTGGACAGATTATCAAAACTTATTCCACAGGATGCAAAAAAATTAAAAGATGCGGTTGAAAGTTCAACAGAAATGCAAGATGTGTTGGCCACCGATGAAGATATGAATAAAATTGTAAAAATTGCAGAAGAATTAGAAGGTTCTGTACGTAATTTGGGGCAACACGCATGCGGTGTTGTTATTGGGGACAGGCCTACAACCAAAATTGCACCTGTTTATCGTGATCCTGCCAACCAATTACCTGCATGTCAATTTGATGGACATTATTTGGAATCTTCGGGATTGATTAAATTTGACTTTTTGGGATTAGAAACATTGGTTGTGTTAAAACACACTATTGAACTTATTCAACAAACACGCGGAATAAATATTGATTTGGATAAAATACCAACTGATGATGAAAAAACTATGAAATTGTGGCAACAGGGTTTAACAGAAGGCATTTTCCAATTTGATGCGACATTTGTTCAACAAACATTGAAAAAAATGCACCCAACAAGTTTCTTGGAAATATCTGCGTTGAACGCATTAAATCGACCGGGACCTATTGCATTTATTCCACAATTTATTGCACGTATGCATGGCGAAGAAAAAATAGAATATGTTCACCCACGTGCCGAACCAATACTTAAAGAATCTTATGGTATTATTGTATATCAAGAACAGGTTATGTTGTTGACGCGTGTTCTTGCTGGATTTACACGTGGTGAATCCGATACTGTGCGTAAAGCTATGGGTAAAAAGAAATTGGATTTACTTGCAAAATTGGAAGTAAAATTTTTGGAAGGTTGTGAAAAAGAAGGAACTCTTGACCGCGAAACCGCAAAAGATTTGTGGGAAAAATTTAAAGAATTTGCAAAATATGCGTTTAACAAGTCGCATGCTATTGCATATTCTATTGTTGCAAATCAATGCGCATACTTAAAGGCACACTATACCCCTGAATTTTTGGCGGCATCGATGTCTAGTAATTTGAATGATACCGACCAATTATCTATATTTGTTGAGGATGCAAAAACTAATTTTGGGATACAAATTGTTCCTCCAGATATAAATGAAAGTGAATCTTTGTTTACTGTACGCGATGGAAAAATTATTTATGCGTTGGCTGCATTAAAGGGTGTTGGCGTCGTTGCAACCGATGCAATCATCGCAGAAAGACGTGCAAATGGAAAATTTAAGAATTTAACCGATTTTGCAAAACGTTGCTCGAGCATAATGAATAAAAGAATTTTAGAAGCGTTCGCAAAGGTTGGTGTGTTGGATTCTTTGGAAAAAAATCGTGCGGCAATATTCTTGAACGCCGATACTATTTTGTCGTATGCTTCTAAAAATAAAGATTGTGGATTATCTTTGTTTGAAAACACAACCCAAGATGATGTAGTCGAAGATAGATTAGCAAAAAATTTATCCAAAACGGAACCTTGGACTTTTTCACAACGACTTGAAAACGAATTATCAGCACTTGGTTTTTATATTTCCGCCCATCCTTTGGACCAATATAAAAACCTTATCGAAAAGGCAAAAGAAGTTAAAGAAGTTTTAATGAATGGAACTATAATAAGTGGTTTATCAAGAAATGGTAAAGTTGCTGCAAATAGTGATATCGTTGTTAAAGCTGATCTTGGTAAAAAACTTAAATTAGCAGATTATATTTTTGCTAATGGTTCTGAATCAGTAATTGTCTATTCTAACAATTATGGAGCAACATGGTAATATTATAGGCTCTTATGAGTTTAAGCCTATCCCACTAACCGAGGAAATCCTAAAAGCGAATGGATTTAGATTAATGGACTCCAAA
>CALCGS010000136.1 GCA_937901165.1 uncultured Alphaproteobacteria bacterium | reverse complement strand
CATATACTTTGTTAAGGAATGCAATAAGTTTCTTAACACGTTCTATACCGTCAGCATTATCCATAGGTCTCATCTTAACATTGTTCTCCATGAATAAGTAATATAAATCAGTGAACTTAATATGTAAAGCTGACATTGGGATTGGTGCGAAGTTCTCTTTCTTTGCATATTTGTTATATGTAGCTTTACCTAAAACTGTAATCAAAAATTGCGTTGTGGGCAACAATTGGATAATCACCGATAAATTCCAAAATTTTAGGCATAATTTCTGCTTCTGTCGGTGCATCTTTTACCATATCTTCAACAATACCGTGAATTGCTATACTTGATTTTCTTATATGCTGTTCAGGGTTAATCAGCGTTTCAAAAGAATCTTTAATGACGCCGTTTTCAAGTCTTAAAGCAGCAAACTCAACCATACGTTCTTTCTTATAATCTAACCCTGTGGTTTCAACATCTAAAACTATTTCTACAAGTTTTTTTCTTGGCATATTTACTCTCCCATTGAGTAAATATTAGCATAAAAAAAACATCTTACAAAATATGAAGAAAAATTTCATTAAATTTGAATTAAAAATATGTTCATGATAGATTTTAAACAAAATAATATGAAGATTATTGCATATGGCTCCCGATATGGAACCGCCAAAAGGTATGCCGAAGAACTTGCCCGACGAACAGGCATTGAGGCAATGAATTATGAAGAAATTGACGATGTAAATAATTATGAAACAATTAGTTATATATTAGATGATTTATATCTAAAAACATGTAAAAAAATAAATTATACATCATTTATATTCATTTTCGTTATCAAATTCTAAAACCATAACGCGTGAAATTTTAGCAGGTTGTAATATAGAAACATCATGTTCGTTTATCATATTACCAACTAAAATCCCATTTGGTAAAATTCCACCAATATTACTTGTCACCAACATCATATCTTTATTTGCTTTAAATTCAGGATTACTAAAAAATCCAATTTTTGCAATATTTGCACCATCACCTTTCAAGAATCCATAAACATCCGTACCAACAATACGCACAGCAATATTGCTATCCGTATCATTTAATGCACGTACACGTGAAAAATCACCTGCAACATCTATAACGATTCCTGCCATATAACCATCAGTTGAAACAGTAATCATACCCTTTTTTATTCCATCAAAAGCACCACGATTTATTAAAAAATTACTATGATGTAAAGTTTTATTATCATGAACAACATCAGCAATAATTGCGGTTTGTGGTTGTGCGCGTATCATACCCAATTCGTTATATAGTTTTTTATTTTCTGCGATTGCGATATCACAATTATTTTTATTAGCGATTGCCTGTGCCAACTCTATTTTAAGTTTTTCGTTTTCTTCTTTCAAATTTGTTAATTCAGAAATATTAGAAATTGCACGTCCTGTTGCACGAATAGGCCACGTCACAACATTACCAACCCAATTTGCAACAGGTAATACAACATGTGCCAATCCGTTCATTAAATAATAGTCAGGTTTTGCAATCATAATATAAATAAAAACAACAGGCACAGCCGCCATTGCAGCCGCGGCTTTGATAAGTTTATATGCTCTGGAAGATATTTTATTCTGATTCATCAGGACTCAGTTTAACGACTAAAAGAAAAATATTCAATAAAAACTTGATTTTTTTTATAAATTTGTCAAAATAAAGGTTGTTGAACGTTCAAAGTGGCAAAGGCATTGCCACAAGAACATTAAAAAAGGGGTAAAAAATGCCAAAATTAAAGACAAAATCGTACTTAAAGAAACGTGCGTCTATGACTGCAACTGGAAAGGTTCGTGTTGCTAGAAATGCTCACCACAAATGCTTGTCGCATCATTCCAAACGCGCAAACAACGCTGGAACGAAACCACAGTATTTGAATGATAATATGGTATCTCAGGCTAAAATCCTGGCACCATACGGTTTGAAATAATCCAAGGGGGTATATCATGGCAAGAGTAAAACGTGGAACCACAGTTAAACAAAAACATAATAAAATTTTGGCGCGTGCCAAGGGGTACTTGGGCCGTCATCATTCAACATATCGTGCAGCACGTGAAAAATCTGAAAAGGCTGGACAATACGCATATCGCGACAGACGTACTAAAAAACGTGATTTTCGCAGTTTGTGGATTGTTCGTATCAATGCTGCGGTACGCAATAACGGTTTAACATACAGTCAATTTATGAACGGCTTGAAAAAAGCTGGTGTGATTTTGGATCGTAAAGTATTGGCAGAAATGGCATATGCTGGCGATGAAAATTTCACAAAATTGGTTGAAACTGCAAAACGATTTATCACAAGTGTCGAAAAATAACACTTGGCGGTTTAGTTTTGATTTGCAATAATAAGTCCGTCAATTGACGGACTTTATAATTTATAAACGATATATGGGGTAAAATTATGCAAGACCAGATAAAAAATATGAAATCACTTGAAGAATTACAGGCTTTATATGCATCTGTATTTGGTAAAAATGGCACAATGACTTTGCGTTTGCGTGAAATGTCAAAACTGGAACCTGGGGAACGTGCGTCATTGAATAAAGAAAATACAGAATTACGTGAACTTTTTAAGCGTAAACAAACAGAAATAGAACAGACGGTACTTGCTGAAAAATTATCCAAAGAATATATTGATGTTACTTTGGATTGTATGCCAGAAAATCATGGTACATTACATCCTTTGACACAAAGTTTGCGTGAAATTGGTGCGATTATGGAATCTTTGGGATTTGAAATGTGGACTGGTCCAGAAATCGAAGATGATTGGCATAATTTTACTGCATTAAATACGCCTTCATATCATCCTGCACGTGATATGCAAGATACATTCTTTTTAGGAAATGGAAATGTTTTGCGTACACAAACCAGTGCGATTCAAATACGTGCAATGGAAACCCAGGGTGTGCCAATTAAAATGTTTGCGGTTGGACGTACATATCGTAAAGAAATGGATGCAACACATTCGCCTATGTTTGGCCAGATAGAAGCGTTATATGTTGATAAAATAGATGCACATATAACAATGTCTGATTTGGTTGCAACACTTCGTACACTATTGGAATGCTTTTTAGAAAAGAAAATAGAAATGCGTATTCGTCCATCATATTTTCCTTTTACTGAACCAAGTGTTGAAATAGACATTAAATGGAACGGTGGAAAATGGTTAGAGGTATGCGGTGCGGGTATGGTGCACCCAAATGTGTTAAAAAATTGTGGTATTGACCCAACAAAGTATCAAGGTTTTGCATTTGGTTTTGGTTGGGATAGAATGGCAATGTTGAAATACGGATTAAATGACATACGTGCATTTTATAATGGTGATGTGCGCTGGTTAAAAAATAATGGTTTTAATAATATTTAATAGGGGGCAAAAATGAAGTGGTCATACGAATGGTTGCGTGAATATCTGGATACAGAATACACACCAAATCAAATAGAAGAAAAATTAAATTTAATCGGACTTGAAGTTGAAGATTTTATTGCACCCTTGCCTGTTATTGCGGCCAAGATTATTGAATGTAAACCACATCCTGATTCTGACCATTTGCATATATTACAGGTTGACGATGGAACTGGAAAATTGCGTCAGGTTGTATGTGGTGCGCCAAATGTTCGGGTTGGTATGGTTTCTGCATTGGCACGTCCAGGATGTAAAATTGGTGATATGGAAATAAAATCTGGAAAATTACGTGGTGTTGTTTCAGATGGTATGATGTGCAGTGAACGTGAAATTGGAATTGGTAATAATCACGATGGTATAATAGAATTAGAAATGACACCTGGTGAAATTGTTGAATGTCCATGTAATTCGATAATTTTTGATACAGGAATAACCCCAAACAGACCAGACCAATTGGCTGTGCGTGGAATTGCATTGGATTTATCTGCATCTGGTATTGGTAAATATATTGCGCACGATTATGATGTTATACCTGATAAAGCCGGAACACGCAAAGTAAATTTAATTGCGAATAAATCTTGTTTAACATATCGTTTTTGTGAAATTCACAATGTAAAAAATACAAATTCCGATAAAAAAATATCTGGATTTTTAACCAGTGCCGGTATAAATCCAAAAAATGCTTTGATAGATGCGACAAATTATATTTGTTATGATATGGCACAACCAATGCATTGTTTTGATGCAGATTTGGTAAACGGTGATATAACTGTGCGTATGGCAAAAAATGGTGAAAAATTTACTGATTTATTTGGCACAGAACACGAATTACAAGATTGTGATTTGGTTATTGCTGATGATACTGGAATTTTGGCATTGGCTGGAATAATTGGTGGTGCACGTGCAATGACGTCTGATAACACAAAAAATATAATTTTAGAATCTGCATATTTTGAACCTGTGGGTATCAGAAAAACATCAAAAAGATTGGGTCTATCAACAGATTCATCATATCGTTATGAACGTGGTATTGACCCTGACTTAACTGGGCGCGCTTTGTCCTATGCGGTTAAAATAATTCAAGACAGATGTGGTGGCGAAATTGTAAACATAACAACCGCAGGCAGAAAAACATACACTGCACCGGTTATAAAATATAATCCAAATTATTGTGCTGTGCGTACAGGTTTGGAAATGGATTCGAAAACCCAACTTGAAATTTTATCAAGATTACAATTCAAAGTTGTTGAAAACAAAGACGGGACTTGGGATATCACTCCACGCAGTGCACGTGTTGATATGACTGCACCTGAAAACATAGCATCTGATTTAATCCGTATATATGGATATGAAAAAATCGGCATAAATGGTGTTGTTGAATCATATGAAGAAATATCAGATAAAATAGAATCCAAAGCATGTATGGGATTAAAACGCCGGTTGGCATCACGTGGTCTAAATGAAAACGTATCGTTTGGTTTTGGTAATTCACGTATAGAATCAATGCTTAGTACGAAAAAAATAATCAAGATTTCAAATCCTATAACGGTTGATTTTGATTGTATGAGAAATTGTTTGTTGGGAAATCAATTAATTGCGTTGACTCAAAATATAAAACGCGGATTTAGTGATATGGCAATATTTGAATTGGGTGCTGTATTTAATGGTGATATGCCAGGTAATGAACATATGCAAATCTGTATATTACGCAGTGGCATGACCGCACCAAAACATTGGACATCACGCAATCGCAGTGTTGATGTTTTTGATGTAAAATCAGATATATTGTCTTTGATTGGTTCACAAAAATATACAATTGAAACAGATAATGCACCGCTTTGGGCGCATCCATATAAATATGGCAGAATTGTCCAAGGCAAAAAAGTAATTGCAGAATTTGGTGAATTACATCCAAGTGTTGCAAAACAAATGCGAATCAAACAAACAACAGTTATTGGTATAATCCCAGATGTAAATAATTTACCAGATTATCCAAAGTATAAAAAGACACCTGTATCTGAATTTCAACCGATAACACGTGATTTTGCGTTTATTGTTGATAAATATGCACATGCCCAAGATTTAACATCTGTGGCGATGTCTTGTGATTCCAGAATATCAGATGTTGTTATATTTGATTCTTTTGATATGGGGGACGGTAAAAAATCAATTGCATTTACAATAACAATATATCCAACAGAAAATATGTCGGATAGTGATTTATTAAAAATCCAAGATAATGTAATTGAAACCATATCAAAAAAATGTAATGCTGTAATAAGGGATAGATAAAAAAAACCGGCGTTATACCGGTTTTTTATCTTTTGAATTACACCAGTTAAAAATTGGGCATTTATCACAATATGGTTTTATCGCTTTGCAGGTGTATCGCCCGAACAGGACCATTACATGATTGACAATATCATGATATTTTTTTGGTATTTTTTGTAATAATTTTTGTTCAACTTTTTCTGGGGTATTATCAGCATCATCGACCCATCCAAACCTGTGTGCCAAACGAAAAACATGTGTGTCAACGCCAATATTTGGTGCATCCCATAAAACATTTGATACAACATTCGCGGTCTTTTGCCCTATTCCTGGTAATTTCATCAATTCATTTCGGTTATGATATTTTTCTGGAAATTTCCAATCATTACCCTGACCGTCCGCCAGAATTTCTGCCAGTTTAATAATATTTTCAGCCTTGTTATTAAAAAAAGATAAAACGTATTCATCGTTACCCTTTATGAAGTCAATTTATAAACTTTGTGCACATAAGTTGCCTTCTCTAGATGACATTAGGCAAATAAGTGAGTTTAAATTTAAAAACGAAACAATTCCGTATATTCAAAATATTAGATCAAAAGCAAGAATAACATGCTTTTCAAAATCTTATGACAACATATATTGCTGGAACGAACACGCCAATGGTCATAATGGTGTTTGTATTGAATATGAAGAAGAGAGGAATTTTTTCAAAGAAGTTAAGTATGAAAACAAAAGTACTGACTTAGATATTTATAAGGCGACCCAAAAGGTTCTTGCATACCATTTCTTGAAAGAGGAATTAACTTATCATGATGAACAGTATTCAAGTTACATGTTAAAACCGTTTTACACCAAAAGAAACGAATATAAACCTGAACAAGAAATAAGATGCTTATTGTCTGACACAGAGTCTCCTAGTATCGGTTATATTTACGAAGGCGAAAAAAGATATCTTCATATGGTACCAAAAAGAGTTTATATCGGATGCAATATGGTTGATAGCCAAACGGCTTTGGAATTAATTAAATTATGTCATGAAAAA
>CALCGS010000135.1 GCA_937901165.1 uncultured Alphaproteobacteria bacterium | reverse complement strand
TATGTTGTCGGGTTATTGTGCGGGTTGGTCTTTGCGTGAATTATTATACGAAGGTTTCAATGGCGTAAATGGTTATTTACAATGTGGCCCTGCAAAACATATGGCGACTGCAATTTCACATATGGTTAACTTTTTGGGAACTTTACAAAATGAATTTGCTGGGGCGCAGGCTTTTTCTTCGGTTGATACATATTTGGCACCGTATGTTCGTTTGGATAATTTATCCTATGAAGATGTAAAAAATTCTATGCAAACATTGGTATTTAATTGTGCCGTACCTTGTCGTTGGGGTACACAAACACCATTTATAAACTTTACTTTTGACTGGACATGTCCAAAAGATTTACAAAATCAAAGACCTTTTGTTGGTGGTAAACAGGTTGATTTTACATACGGTGAATTACAACATGAAATGGATATTATAAACAAGGCTTTCTTGGAAGTAATGACCGAAGGTGATGCATTGGGTCGTCCGTTTACGTTCCCTATTCCAACATATAATATCACACCTGATTTTCCTTGGAATCACGAAAATGTAAAACCTTTGTTTGATTTGGCAGCCAAATATGGTATTCCAAACTTTCAAAACTTTTTAAATTCTGATTTGAATCCAACCGATGTGCGTTCTATGTGTTGCAGATTACGTTTGGATGTTCGTGAATTGTTAAAACGTGGTGGTGGTTTGTTTGGGTCTGCTGAAAAAACTGGTTCTATTGGTGTTGTGACAATCAATCTGTCGCGTTTGGGATATTTACACAAGGGCGATAGGGACGGCTTATTCCGCGAATTGAAATATTTGTTGGATTTAGCACGTGATGCACTTGAAATTAAAAGAAAAATTATTACCAAGAATATGGAACGCGGTTTGTATCCTTTTACACGCAGATATTTAGGAAATTGGAATCATCACTTTTCTACAATTGGCGTAAATGGTGCAAATGAAATGGTTGCAAACTTTACCAACGGTGCAGAAAATATCGCAACTGTATTTGGTAAAAAGTTAGTTTTGGATGTTATGGACTTTATCCGTAATAATTTGGCAAACTATCAGGAAGAAACCGGAAATTTATTTAATTTAGAGGCAACTCCAGCCGAAGGATGTTCTTATCGTTTTGCAAAAACTGATAAAAAGAATTATCCAGATATTATTACCGCCGGAACACCTGATGCACCTTACTATACCAATTCGACACAGTTACCGGTAAATTATACTGACGATCCATTTGTTGCTTTGGAACACCAAGAAGAATTACAACGTAAATACACAGGTGGAACTATGTTACATTTGTATATGGGCGAACCCGTATCTTCTGGGGAAGCGGCACAAAAAATTGTCAGAACAATATTCGAAAACTATAAAGTGCCATACATGACATTGACACCTACGTTTTCTATATGTCCAAAACATGGATATATACCAGGAAAGCACGAATTTTGCCCAAAATGCGATGCAGAAAACAGTGCAAACATTGCTTAAAATAACACAAAACAAAAACAAAGGAAGGAGGATACTAAAATGGCAGAAAATAATAGAACAAAATGTGAAATTTTTTCTAGATCTATGGGGTTTATCAGACCTGTTTCGAATTTTAATATTGGAAAATATTCAGAGTTTTGTGAACGTAAAACTTTTACAGAAGCAAACAGTTTAAGTGCTGGTCAAAGACATTCTGATTTACTTAAACGTGCTGCATAGGAACATGAAAAAATGCCAGACATACAAATTGGTGGACTTGTATCTTTTACCACCATTGATTATCCGGGAAAACTTGCCGCTGTTATCTTTTTGGTTGGTTGTCCTTTGCGATGTGCATACTGTTCGAATCCACATTTAATTATGTCTGGTGATGGCGAATATGACCCTGACAAGGTTTTTGATTGGATTAAATCTAGGGTCGGAAAGTTAGAAGCAATTGTGTTTTCTGGTGGCGAAGCATTAATGCAAGGACAAGCCACAATAGAGTATATAAAAAAAGTGAAAAATTTGGGTTTTTTTGTTGGACTTCATACCAATGGTTTTTACCCAGAGTTGTTAAAACAAGTTGAACAGTATGTTGATTGGATTGGTTTGGATTATAAAGCCACACAATCAAAATATAGGTCTTTGGTTGGTAACGATATTGCGTTTCAAAGGATGTCCAAATCTTTAGATTTTTGGATTCAGACAGGAAAACCATTAGAAGTACGCACAACTTGTGACCCACGTTTTATTTCTGTATCTGATTTACTTGAAATTGCAACCGATTTACACAAACGTGGTGTAAAAAGTATAGCAATTCAAAAATACATTCCGCATTTTGAAACAGGTGATAATACAACAACCGAAGCAGAACGCAATCAGTTCTTTAATGATTCGAAACTTAAATCACAAATAAACGTTTTATTTGATTCTGTGTCATGGCGTGAATAACGTATTTTATAGGAACGTTATCTTTCTACGCGAATTCAACTTGATAATTCTGGTATTTTTGGTTTATAATTCAAATGTGTACGGATAAAAAATATAGTGGGGGAAAAAGAAAATGACACATGAAGAATTATGGCAAGCCATAGAAATATTAGCCAAGAAACAAAATATGACATGTAGTGGTTTGGCAAGAACCGCCGGATTAGACCCAACAACATTTAATAAATCAAAACGAGAATCAAAGTATGGACAACCACGATGGCCATCTATGGAAACGGTCGCAAAAGTATTAGATGCAACAAACACATCACCAAATCAATTCGCACATTTATGTAATAATATTTCACATAATTTGTAAGTGTTTAAAAAATTTGCTTTTTAATGTTGTGTATTATAAAATTATTTTGACTGCGGGAGGGAATGAATATAAAAAATACTAATGGATATATTATGTCAGACAAACCGTCATTAGAAGAAGTCATTGCAAACAATACGAACATTGAACCAGAACACTATTCTACTAAAATACAACGAAAAAAATTTGAATTTGATTTAGATGGCTACTTAATACAACATTTTAAATTCAGCACACTAGCACGATACTTAGAACCACTGCATTTTGATTACAAAACTCTTGTAAACAATTTACAGCCAATATCTTCTTTTTTCTTGAACAGATTTGGAACTGTTTATCCTGTACCAGAAATTCCATCGGCAGATGTAGATGATCCAGGAAATTCAGACCCAAAAATCAAACAAATATTTGATGAATTCCCTTTCTTTAAATTTGGTGGTGTTCCATTTGTTTGTAGTCACGATTATTTATGGCAAACTCGATCAGGGCAAAATGGACAAGATAAAGATATATTTGAAATTCGTTACGGAATAAAATTAAGTGATGTTTATATATCTCTTAATGAATTACAAAGTGTCGCAGCATTTAACTCAATTTTTTCTATAATTGATGATTTTGTTGTTACTGGCAATTATAATAATACTGTATTAACAATCATCGACAATGATTTACCTTATGGGGCCAAAGGCTCCTTTGAAAAATATGAATGTCATTTTAAACCTATTTTTTGTATAGACCAAGGTATTCCTGTTAAATACATAAAAACAGTTAGTGATACAGGAACATTATATTCACATAAATACGCATCTGAACAACGTCATGAATATACTATGCAGAGAAAACATACATTAAAAAGATTAGGCGAATTTTATAAAACTAATAATCTAAAAGCAAGTTATCCAACAGATATAGATTTTATTGTTAAAACAGGCCTGCATGAATTTACGTTTTTAGGATACGATAGATTTTCAAATCAAGGGGATTTTTTTGTTACAAATGTTATTTATGATGATAATAACGATAATTTTAAATACACAATAAAAAAATGTAATTTTACGCAAATGCCACAACAAATAAATGCCATACAATACGCCAGGGCAATGCATTTTAATAAAATCTATGGTTCAAAGACCAGGTAAATAAAGTTCATAAAACTATTGAAAAACAAAAAAACCACCGCATAAATGCGGTGATTTTATCTCTGGCAGGGCCATCTGTGCAATTCACGAACAGATGATATGCATGATTTGTTGTCGTTTGGGAAAATGGTGTTGACAAATAAAATATTTACTGTATGATTTTTCAATGATATAAAGGTGTTGGTGAAAAAAGATGGAAAAACAAGTTGTTATCAAAAAAGTTTGTGAACAAATCACGGAACAAACAGGTGTGCGTGTTTCAGTAAATTCCATGGATAGTAGGTTTATAGAGGATTTAGGGTTGGATCCACTGGATGTTGTTGAGATTATAATGAGTACTGAAAAAGCATTTAATATTACTGTAGATGATTATAAAACCGATTATCCAGATATGTGTACTGTAGGCGACCTTGTAAGGTATATTGCTAACAACCTTTCGGATACGAGAATTAAAATCGCCAGAACTTCTCATGATGTTTTTTTGACACAAGCTGGTCACAAAGTGGATCCAAAAAGTGTTATAACCCCAGAAATTCAGCAAGTTTTAGATCATGATGGGGTGTCTACATGTATGGGACCAGATGGTGGGTTGGCATTTCGTAAATACGGTAGCAGATTTTATTTGGATCCGACTTCTTCAGGAAAGTTTTTGGATTTGATTGTTAGAGCTGCCAATAAAAATAGATAACATAAAATTTCTAAACCCAAAAATCACCAGAATTGGTGATTTTTGTTATTTTGGCAGCCCCATCTGTGCAATTCACGAATTGATTTTATTCGTGAATTGTTGCAGTTCGGGAAAGCTGTTAAGGTGTTTTTAAATACTTATTTACAATAAATACCTGACATCACAAATTGGTCTATGTTCTTTATATGATACGGATTCCATTTTATTATCTTTGATTTCAAATTTTTCAATTTTTGCTTTTGTAGGTTCTGCATAATCAGCGCCGACATTTCTTGATGCACTTGTTATCAAAAACGGTTGCATTTGGAATTTATAAGCACGCAAAACACAATCTGCGCCTTCCAAAGTTGTTAATCGTTCAAGTTTTTTGCCGTTATCAAGGTATATGTCGTAAAAAGTATAAGAATGTGCCGTTCCTGTCACAAAACGCCCACGTTTAATTGTATCTTTCGTACCGTTATTATTAACATCAACATAAAAGGTATCTATTTGTTTGGTTCCGTATTCATCTGGCAAATCGAAAGTTTCTGTTTTATCTGGTTCTGGCAGACCGTCAGAAAAAATACCAGCATATTCAACTTGTTTTGAACAAGCCGCACAAAATAATAAAACAAGAAAACTAGTCAACACTTTCTGCATGGCATCTGCACCCATATTCTTCCCCAGGATGTGGTGTATCATACCATGTTCTTATCTCTCCGTCCAGTACTTCGTGTTCTGGTCGAACTTTATCATCGCCAACCGTCACCCAAACATACTTTTCATCTTTAGGAACCAGGCGTTTTTTACCCGACATATTCCCTTCGTGTTTCTTCATTGCTTTTGCCAATTGTAACAGATTATCTTTAGAAAGATTATTCATTGGTGTTGAACGCGGAAATCCTGTCTGTCTTTCTACGGATTTCAAATAATCTTCAACATTGTTTTCATTTGGTGGTGCATATCTATTTATAGCACCTTCAATTGTTAGATTTTGATAAGCACTTGTTGATAATAAATTTGCCATAGCGTTAAAACCTGTCGCGGAATCTGGAAATATCGCAAATCTGCCGTCCGTTCCAATTGCTCCGTTGTCACGTGCAAATTTTCCATCTTCCAAATTACCAGGGTTATTATTACGCCACGCCCTGCTTCCTCCACTTGCTTCATAGATATTTCCGTCATTTCCAACATACATTCTGGTTGTGCCGATTCCTGGAAATGCAGATATATAGGTAGGTTCCATTTATAACTCCTTTTGATTTTGATATAAAAAAAGACGGCAAAATGCCGTCTGTTAAATTGTCTATATTATATCACAAATCGCATAAAAAATCAATGCTAAAACACCTTGTGCAATTCACGAACTGATTTTATTCATGATTTGTTGTTGTTCGGGAAAGAAATTAAGGTGTTTTTGGATAAAATTATCTATTGAGATAAAGAAACATTCTTTATACGTTTCCTAAACAACAACTTGATTTTTGTTGTTTTTGTGTTACAACACGTATAAACAAAAGGGCACAAAATGTCAGACATTCCAAACATAGAATATATTATTGTAAATGGAAACGGTATTTTTGTTGGTGGCAAACCCGCAATACATTATTGTGGTCAAAAAATACTTTATCCTGAAAGTATTAAGAATAAATTTGAAAAAATACAACAACAATATCCAAACATCAAAGAATTACGCTTTTTGGCATCTGAAACCGGGGGCAAATATTATGGAAGCGGAAGCCCTGTTGCAAAACACGGTCCCAATGGATGGGCTTGTTTTGAATTTATTGACGGTTTTGTATCTCCATGGGTGTTGGTAATATCAGGGGCTACATATTCTATTGATTATACAGCAGGTCACGGACTTAATCAGTGTTTGAATAATTTTTGTCGCGATAGCAATGTATTTCTTCAACCTGTCTTGGGACCATATCGTGATATTTTACTTCAAGTAAACTTACAAAACACTACTGATGCTTTGTATAATGTAAATGGTTACAAAATAAAACTAACGGTTGAAAGAATTGCTCCTAAAGGGAGATAAAACATAAAAAGTTCGAAAGTCAGCAAAACGGTGTGTGTTTTCAAAACCTAACTTACGAACCGTTGAAAGCATTGGAAAACAAATAAAAAATCACCCAAACGGGTGTTTTTGTTATTTTGG
>CALCGS010000134.1 GCA_937901165.1 uncultured Alphaproteobacteria bacterium | reverse complement strand
TCAGAATCAAAACTTCAACAAAATTTTATGAAAAAGCAATGGCAGCAAAAAAACAAGCACAATTTGAATCATTGACCAGGTCTGAGTTTTTGCGTGGAATGGTGGATTCTGTGAACCCTAGTGCTGAAACAATAGGATTTCAAAAATATGTGTCCGTTCAGGATTTGAAAATGAGGGAATGATGTTCGAAATAGGAAAGGATATTTGTAAACGTGGGTTTGTGGGCTTTGTAAATAATGTCAAAGGACATAAAGGCTTGATTGTATTATATCGAATCGTTTTATTCTTTTTTATTATATTTGCTGGTGCTACTTTGTGGTATGGAATAAAGGGGCCTGTGGGTGAAAGAAATTTAAATACAAATGGTCAATGGCAAATTACAAGGGCGGATATTGAAGATAGAAATGGTGTGAAATTAGCAAAAAATGTCATGTCGGGACATATTATGTTGCGACCAAATGCAGTGAAAAATCCGGATGATGTTGCGAATTTTGTGCATGATTTATTGCCATATAAATATTCAGTGACGGATGTTTTAAGATTATTAAAATCTGGAAAGTTTTTATATTTGAAAAAAGAAGCAACAGATGCAGAAATTGCCGCTGTGAAAAATGCAAAACTAGAAGGTTTGGAAATAGAACTTATTCAAAAACGCAGGTACCCAAAACATAATTTGTTTTCACATATTGTTGGTTTCGTTGGACGTGATGACAAAGGATTGGAAGGTGTTGAAATGTTGTTTGATGATTATCTGCGTGAAAATACTGAACCTTTGCGGTTGTCTTTGGATGCAAGAATTCAAGAACAGTTTTATATTCAATTATCTTATGCAAGACAAAAATATCGGGCAAAAGGTGCAATGGGAATGTTGATGAATTCAAAAACTGGCGAAATGATTGCAATGGTTTCTTTACCTGATTTTGATCCAGAAAATGTCGGTGCTTATCCCGTAGAAAATCGTAGATTTAAACCCATGCGTGATGTGTTGGAAATGGGATCTATATTTAAAATATTTAATACTGCGTTGGCGTATGAAAATGGTATAAATAAGCGTTATATTGTTAATAAACCATATAAAATGTTTACTTCACGTGGTAAATATATTGCGACTATTCATGATGTGTCTAGTTTCAGACCATCGCATCCTGATTTTACAGTTGATGAAATTATGTTGCATTCTTGTAATGTTGGGTCTGCTCAAATTGCATTGGATTTGCCGATGGATGCCCAAAAAGAATTTTTTGAACGATTAAAATTAGATGAAGTGTTATCTCTGGATTTTGGTAAAACAGAAAAAACTTTAATGCCAAGACAATGGGGAATTGCCGAAAGGGCAACAGTTTCTTTTGGACATGGTATTGCTGTGACACCGGTACATTTGTTGTTGGCTGTAAATGCGGTGACAAATGGTGGTTTTTATATTTATCCAACTATTCAAAAGCGTGAGTTAGGTAGAATTGACGGACAGAGGGTTTTAAGTCAAGAAATATCTACAAAATTGAGAGAAATTATGGTTGGTGTCGTTGAACAAACAAGTGGCAAGAAAGCAAAAATACATAATATTCAAATTGGTGGAAAAACAGCAACGGCTGAAAAAAGATTTAATGGCAAGATAGATAAATCAAAAAATATAACTGCGTTTACTGGAATTTTTCCTGCGGAAGCACCACAGTATATTTTATTGGTTGTTTTGGATGAACCGCATGCAACAGAAGATTCTTATGGTTGGAAAACGGCTGCGTGGAATGCGGTTCCAACGGCAGGAAAAATACTTGATGGAATACTGCCATTGCTATTTGAATAAATTTGAGTTATAATATACTTGATAATAAAAAAGAGTGAATAAGTGAGAAGTGTTATAGATAAATCCATGATGGGGCAGTCATGGGTAATGGCTGATGATAATTTTTTTAATGTTGATAAAAATTTAGATGATGATTTAATCGTCAGAATTTTATCTAGTCGTGGGATTGTTGGGGACGACAATGTAAAAAAATTTTTAAATCCTAGTATTAAAGAATATATGCCAAATCCGTCTGTTTTAACTGATATGGATGTGGCTGTTTCTATAATTGCAGACGCTATTATAAATAATCAAAAAATTGCAATATATGGTGATTATGATGTCGATGGTATTACATCAACGGCTGTGTTTGTAAAATTTTTACGGGCTTTGGGGTGCGATGTTGTTTGGCATGTGCCAACCAGGGATGGTGAAGGATATGGACTTAATATAAATGCCATAGATGAAATAGTGCAAGATGGTGCAAAACTTTTAATTACGGTTGATTGTGGAATTAGCGGTGTTCAGGAAGTTGAATATGCTAAAAAATTAGGATTAAAAGTTGTTGTGACAGACCATCATTCACCAGATGTTGCGTTGCCACAGGCTGATGCTTTGGTAAATCCAAAAAGATTAGATGATAAATCAGGCATGATGTATTTGGCTGGGGTTGGGGTTGCTTTTTTAACTTTGGTTGCGTTAAATCGCGAATTGAAAACGCACGTTTTGTCTGACGAAATGAATGAAAAATTGCAACAAATAAATTTATTGAATTATTTGGATTTGGTTGCCTTGGGGACAATTTGTGATACGATGCCACTCGTTGGGTTAAATCGGGCGTTTGTTGCAACCGGATTAAAAGTTTTAAATTTAAGAAATAATTTAGGATTGCGTACTTTGATGGATGTTGCCGGGGTTAAAGCGATATCTGTATATACGGTTGGATTTGTTTTGGGACCAAGATTAAATGCCGCGGGCAGGTTGAATTCTGCAAAACCTGCATTGGAATTGTTATTAACTGATAATCCGTTGATTGCAATGGATTTGGCTGAAAAATTGCATAAAATGAATCAAGATAGAATCGATATTCAAAATGCAATTATGGTACAGGCAATAGAAAAAGCAGAAGTATGTCGTAAAAAAGGAAAATGTAGTTTATTCGTTTGTGGCGATAATTGGCATGGTGGGGTTATGGGAATTATTGCCGGCAGATTGAAAGATAAATATAATTTACCTTCATGTGTTGCTACAAAAAATTCTGGTGTTATAAATGGGTCTGGACGCTCTGTGCCAGCGGTCAATTTGGGGAAAATTATTCATGATGCGTTGGCGGCTGGTTTGTTGGTAGAAGGCGGTGGACATGCTGCTGCTGCTGGGTTTTCTTTGTCAGAAGATAAAGAAGATAGTTTTTGTGAATTTTTAGAAAAAGCGGTGTTAGAACAATTACAAGGCGTTCCATTGACATCACAGGTTATTGTTGATGCTGAATTGGATGCTGGTGGGGCAACATTGGGATTGGTAAAAAAATTATCAGCATTGGCACCGTTTGGACAAGGAAATCCTGAACCTGTGTTGGTGTTACATGGGGCGGTTTTACGATTTGCATCTGTTATGGGAAATGGTGAACATTTGCATGGGGCTGTGTCTACAAGTACGGGGGTGCAATTGCCATTTGTTGGTTTTAATGTGGTTGGAACACCGGTTGGTGATTTTTTACTGGACGATGTAAATGTAAATACTACAATAACAATGTTGGGCAGTTTAAAAGAAAACGGATATGGTAAGCGTTTAGGAGTGCAATTCGTTTTAGAAGATATTGCAGTTGGTTAAATGAATAATGATTTGAATATTTTTGTTGAAAAGATAATGTCTGCAAAAGATATTGTTTTGGTCGCACATAAAAATCCCGATGGTGATGCTTTGTGCAGTATGTTGGCATTGGCACAACTGATTAAATTGAATTTTAACAAAGATTGTGTATGTGTGTATGATGGCAATATTCCGGATGCATTGAAATATGTTCCTTTGCGTGGTATGGTACAGTATTGCGAACATATTGATAAATCAAAAAAGTTTGATTTGGCAATATTATTAGATTATGGAACTGTAAATAATATTGGTGGGGCTAGGGAATTTATAGATAATGCTAAATTTGTTATGGAAATAGATCATCATAAAAATGATAATAAATTGGGTTCGATTGCGCTGGATGATGAAAAAGCACCTGCGACTGCGGTTTTAATATATGAAATTATGCATCAAAAAAATTGGGAATTTGATGCCAAGGTTTTGGATTTGATTGCACTGGGGATTATTACAGATACTGGTAATTTTAAGTATGTACATAAAGGTCGTGCTTTGCGTATAATGGCAGAATTGGTTGATAATGGTGTCGAAATAAATAAATTGGTTGAAATTATGAATAATAAACCAAGAAAGACCATTCAAACAGAGGCCAAAGTTGTAGCAGAAGCACAATTTTATTATCATAATCGGTTGGTTGTTGCGATTATAAATTCTAAGGATTATAAAAATTTGGATGGACGTGGTGAAAATGCGTTGTCTTTGTTGGGACAAATCAAGGGTGTTGAATATATTGTTTTGTTAAAAGAACAAAAAGAAAATCAAATCGGTGTTTCTTTACGCAGTCGTAAAAATCCAATCAATCAAATTGCTGAACAGTTGGGTGGCGGTGGACATTTGTGTGCGGCAGGTGCCGTGGTGCGTGATAGTTTGGAAAATGTAGAAAAACAAATTTTAGAATTATTTAAAGGAATATAAATGATGATGAAAAAAATTTTCTTGTTTCTTGTGTGCGCTTTGTTTTCTGGTGTTGCAGGGGCGGACGTTGATAAAAACTTGGTGGACAAGGCTGAAAAATATCTAAATTCTATTTCTGGATTACAGGGTGATTTTATTCAGGTTGCAAATGGTAAAAAAGAAAAAGGAAATTTTTCAATGCTGCGACCAGGACGCGTTCGGTTGGATTATAAAAATTTACCAATTCAATTGATTTCTGATGGTGATGATTTGTATTTTTTTGATAAATCTTTGGATCAAATTACAACTGTGCCTTTGACCAGTACACCTGCAGGTATTTTGGTGCGTAAGAATATAAATTTACATAATGCCGATATTGTTGTTGCGGATACTTATGAAGGCAAGGGAACTTTTTCATTAAATATGTATTTGCGTGGAAATCAAGGTTTGGGAAATATGACGGTTGTCTTTGATAAAAGTCCTGTGAAATTGAATTCTTGGACGGTGGTTGATGCAACGGGGGCCAAGACAGAAGTTATGTTTTCTGATTTAAAAAATAAATCTGATTTTGGAAAAAATTATTTTCAAATACAACGTCATAAAACTGTCAATGTTGCGGGCGGTGATGATTATTATGATTAAAAATTATGTTTGGAATTAGTTGGGCTGAATTTTTTGTAATTGTTCTTGTGGCTATTTTGGTTGTGCCAACCAAGTACTGGCCTGATGTTGCCAGATTTTTGGCGAAATTGGTAAAATTCGTCAGGAATATTATATGGAAAATTACAGATGCATCGGAACAAATCAAAGATAAAATAGATTTGGAAAAACCCATTGATGATTTAATAAAAACAACAACTGATGATGTGTTGGCTGATTTTTCTGAACCAATAAAAAAAGTTAAACGCAAACAAGTAAGCAAAAAATGAAAAAAAATCAGAAAATGACTTTGATGCAACATTTTGCAGAATTAAGACGCAGGTTTTTGTGGTCTTTTTTGATTTTTGGAATTGCGTTTGTTGTTGGGTGGTATGTTGCACCGATTGTTCAAAAAGTTTTGACTATGCCGTTATTAAACGTTTGGAAAAATGCAGAAATGTTATATACGGGTATTACTGATGGTTTAATGATTCGTTTGTCGTTGGCTTTTGTTGTTGCGTTGATTGTTGTTATTCCAGTTGTGTTTTGGCATTTGTGGGCATTTATAGAACCAGGATTACATAAAAACGAAAAAAATATAATTTGGCCGTTGTTGATAATGTCGCCAATTTTATTTGTTGTTGGGGCGTGTTTTGCGTTCTTTATTTTGTTTCCATCTGTATTTGGATTTTTTATGGAATTAAATCAGGTCGATTCTTTGCCGGTTGCTGTTATGCCGGCTGTGCGTGATTATTTAAGTTTTACAATTGGTATGTTAAAAATTTTTGGAATTGCGTTTCAATTACCGTTGATTATGATTTTATTAAATCGTATTGGAATATTAAAACGCGATGCAGTTAAAAGTATGCGTCGATATGCGATTGTTTTTATAGTTATTATTGCAGCGATATTGACGCCACCTGATGTTGTGTCGCAGATTTTGTTGGCTTTGCCTATGTGGGGATTGTTTGAGTTGGGCTTGTTGTTTATGCACGAATAAGTTTTGTTTATTTGTGTTTTTATGATATAATTTGTGTATGAAATTTTTGAAATTGTTTTTTATTGTTTCTGTTGTTTTGTGTGCGTGTGATTTACAGCCCAAAATTGTTGCATTACCAGATAATGTCGGTAATTTTATTTCACAGCGTTATCCAACATTATTGGCAGATCCTGAAACCCAACCGGAAATTTATGATTCTGCGGTGACTGATTATGGTGTTTATGCTTCACCTGAATTATATGGTTCTGAATTTGTGTCTGGTCAGGATTATGTTTTATATGCCCAGGTTGATGATTACCAAATGCCTGTGCAAAAGACTGATGAAAAAATTATAAAATCCCCAGAAGTACAACCAAAACCAAGTGTTGTTGCTGATGATTATTTACAAATTCCTGAATATGCAGAAAGTGATGGTTATGTTAAAAATGCTGTGGTTGTTGAACCAGAACCAAAAATTTTAAAGGAAACAAAGGTTGATTTAAAAGAAATTACTATTCAGTCGGGGGACACTTTATATTCTTTGTCGCGTCAGTATTCTATGCCGGTAAATGATTTGGCGGTTATAAATAATTTGTCGGCACCGTTTGTTTTATCTGTGGGACAAAAAATAAAGGTGCCAAATGTTAAACCAAATGTTCCAGAATCTGTAAATGTTGCAAATGTAAATAAGGTACAGACAGAAAAAACAGAAGTTAAAAAGGTTGAAAAAGTAAATAGTGTACAGGTAAAAAAACAAGACGTTAAAAAGGTTGATACTGTTGCAAGAAAAACCGATGTAAAAAACGATAAAACAATAAATGTTAAAAAAATGTATGGCGGAATGGAGGATAAAAAAGTAGAAACAAAAGTGCAAACTGAAAAAAAGAAAACAGAAACTAAAAATCAAAAAAAAGATGATAAAAAAAGTACTGATAACAAGACGGAAAATATAGCGCCAGAAAAAAAGAAAATATCTTCAAATCCAAATAAAAAATTACCCAAGATAGCGAAAATGTCTTCTTCTAAATTTTCTTGGCCGGTACGTGGTACGGTATTGTCTGCGTATGGTGAAAAAGCAAACGGATTATTTAACGAAGGTATAAATATCAAGGCAACACGTGGAACCGCCGTTATGGCTGCTGAAAATGGTGTCGTTGCGTATGCCGGAAATGAAATAAAGGGAATGGGAAATTTGGTTATTATGCAACATAGCGATGGTTGGATGACGGTATATGGACATCTTGATTCTATGAATGTAAAACGTGGAAACAAAGTTTCTGTGGGGCAAAAAATAGGTACGGTTGGAAAAACTGGTAAAGTTGATAAACCACAATTGCCTTTTGAAATACGTAAAGGTTCAAAAGCATATAATCCGACCCAGTATTTGAAGAAATAATACAAAATAATATTGATTTAGAAGAAGCATCTCGTACATATTGGGCATATCATACAACACATCATAATGAGATTGTCGGAGCATATCCACAGATTAAAGAAACCTTGTGTACCTTAAAAAATAAAGGTATTAAAATCGGAGTTGTTACTTCCGGTAAAAATAAAAATTGCGAAATAGAATTACGTGAATGCGGTATTTTGCAATATATTGATATAATTATAGGAAGTAACGATACTAAATTTCATAAACCTGACCCAACTCCGGCTATTATTTGTTGCAAAAAACTTAATATTAGTCCAAAAGATGCAATTATGGTAGGGGACAGCCGCCATGATATTGCGTGTGGAAATTCAGCAGGTTGTAAAACAGTTTTTGTATCATGGTCTTTTTGTAATAATTTAGAATCCTTAAATAAGGATCCTTCAAATCAAAATAAAGAAGAAGTATTAAATGATTTAGAAGGAGTAATGGAAAATATTGAAGTTGGAAAAAATTATGAACCAGAAAATGAAAATGACATTAAAGATGAAGTTGCTGCATTTGGAATTGCCCAAGCATTAAGTTTTGAAGCAAATGAAGCAAAGTTTGAAAAAATTCAAAAAGATTATGCGCCAGGTTCTGCAGAAGAGCAAGAAGTAATATCAAGAGCACATAGTGAAGATGCAACAGAACATGATAAAGATATGTATGTATTATTATCACAAACAGAAATGTTTGCATTTTTATATAGTATGGGATTAAATTATGAAGATTTAGACAGATTTGATAAAGGTATTTTAGTAAAAGGTATAAAAACATTTATAGAAGATGGTAAAGAAGAAGAAGCTAAAGTTCTTATGCAAAAACTAGGTATAACAAGAGAGATCGTTGACGATCCGGAATGGAATAATACTTATTATGTTGATAATACTTTAGATGAAGAAGATGCAAAAATTTCTAGAAGGATAAAAGCTTTTTCAGATAATCCACCTGAGGGTATGACTCCTGGGCATGGCGGTACAGCAATTTGGAACGCAAATTTGACAACACCAGCTTGGGATTATAAAGAAGATACAATAAATGATCCTGATTTAGCAACAATACATTTAAACAGTACTGGTAAATTAGAAGTTATGATATCTTCTAGTACAAACAATGCTATTGTAAAAAATTCGACTGGTTTATATGTTGATAAAAATAGTTTTGTACCTTCTGAAGATTATATCCCTGTTGCACCTGTCACTGGCCAATCTGGCAAAGTGTTGACAAATAATGGTACAGAAACATCATGGAGAGATGCATTACCATTACCTCCAACATCAAATGGAATTTATCATCTGGTAAAAGACAATGATGGCTTGAGATGGGTAGAAGATACATTATTAGAGCTTAGAGATAAATAAATAAAAAGCGCCTAAGATTTTTCTTGGGCGTTTGTTTTTAAACAGTTCTATAGATTATAAATTTCCCAAAATAAAGTAAAATGAATAAACAAAAAATAAAAATATTTATAAATCCATTATGCGATTTGGATTCAGCACCAATAAACATAGTTGACACAAACGAGGTTCTTGATTTTATATCTGCCAAATTTGAGATAGAAAGTATAAACATTCAACTAAACGAAAAAAAACAACCATCAGAATTTTATTTTTCAATGTTGTCAAGTTTATGTAAATCAATTTGCAAAAAAGTTATTGTTGATAATTATGTTGGTTCAAAGAAAAATTCTACACTAACACTTGATTCTTTTTCTGTAATGAATTTAATTATAGATAATTTTAATCATTATACTGTGTTATACAATAACGAAAAGCACTCATTCAAAGACTTACAAGCACTACAAACAATTTTAAATATTTTGTAAGTTTTGGAAATTAAATTGTAGCCATATTTATTAAATTTTTTTATAATAATTATAATTGAAAAAGGAGAATTATATGAATCTTATGTGTAAAATAAAAACCAAAGAAAAAAGTCCAGCACTAAAATCACTCAGGGAAAGAAAAGAAAAAAATAAAATAATAACAAAGCAAATACGCGGCGCAGCATTAAAGACACCAAATATAAAGTATTTTTTAAATTGTGTCCCTGAAATTCCAGAAGGTAGAGATGTCGTTTCACGTTGGAGTAATTATTTGGTCATGTATGTAAATTGGTCCAATGATCCAGATATAAAAGACGTCAGTAAATTGAAAAAGCAATATGGTTTTGTTGTTCGTGTAGAAAACACAGTGCCACGTGGGCTTAGAAAAGAAAAAGACGAATTAAGAAAAATACAATTAGAAGAATATTCTAAAATATTATTAAATGATAATTTTATTTCTAATTTAATTACACAAATTAAAATTATTAATTCACAATTAAAAATTA
>CALCGS010000133.1 GCA_937901165.1 uncultured Alphaproteobacteria bacterium | reverse complement strand
GATGCAAGTAATCTACCTTTTCTTTTTCCAATTTTTTTAAAATATCTTGTAAATAAAATGGATTAGCGCACATCATTGATGCTGATATTTTATTTTTCATTTATAAAAACCCCCTTTAATGCAATTTTATTACCATTTTTCATTTTTTCAAAAGCTTTTATTCCTTCGTTCAATGAAAATCTATCTGTTACAAGTTTTTTTACTGTTGTTTGATGTTCATATAAAAATTCTATTGCCAAATCCCAATCGTCTTTATCTGCCTCTGGATTATATTCAGAATTCCAAATACCTTTAAAGGTAATTTCTGAACGTAATATTTTCCAATATAATTTCTTTTCTAATTCAATATCAGATTCAGGATTTCCAACCGCAACTATCAACCCACGAGATTTTACAAAATTAATACAATTATGAACAGATGAATTAGTCCCCACACACTCAATTGTAACATCAAAAGAATTTATACAATCATCATCAATATAAATAAATTTTTCAAATCCTAACGTTTTTAAAAACTCTTTTTTACTATCACTTCTAATAATAAAAACAACATCTGCCCCCTTTGATTTTGCTACAAGTCCGCAAATAATTCCAATAGCACCAGTACCACTAATAGCGACCGTTTTATCTTTGATTTCACCAATTTTTCTTATTGTATGAACGGCAACAGCGGCAGGTTCACACAAAGCAGCTACTGAATATTCCATATCATTCGGAAGCAATTTTAAATTCCAAACAGGAACCGCAATATATTCAGCCATTGCGCCATTTTGTCTTGAACCAAAATAACTATATTTAACACATTGTGCATAATGCTTACTTTTACAAAACTCACATTCTTTACAAGGTAACAACGGAAAAACAGCAACTTTTTTACCCAAAAGCGACAAATCAACATTTTTGCCACATTCAACTATTTCACCGCAAAATTCATGTCCCAGTATAATTGGATAAAAATACGCACTATCTTTGTACACACGATTAAAATCGCTGCTGCATATTCCACAAGCCTTAACTTTTAATAAAACTTCACCATCTTTTACTTGCGGATTTTCAACATCTTTATATTCAATTATATTTTTATTTGTTAATACACACGCCTTCATTTTTAATAAATCCTTCTGCTATTTTTAAATCGTTTAAAGTTGTAATTTTAATATTTTTATAATCACCCTGTATTGTTTTAATTTTATGATTATTCAACATACAAATTTGAACAGTACCTGTTATATTTAGTTTATCTGTTTCTGATAAATTATCCAAAGATTTTTTTAATAAACTAACTCTAAATGAATCCGGTGCCTGACCATTAAATAAAACACTTCTATTTGGACATTCGGTAATATATCCATCATTATCCAATTTATACATTGTATCTACCGCCGGAACTACCGCAACACAAGCTCCATATTCTCTTGCTGTTGATATACTTTCTTTTAAAATTGCTTGTGAAACAAATGGTCTTACTGCATCACAAATAACAACAACATCATCATCGTTTGAGTTTAAATTTGTTATTGCATTAACTGTATTTTGAATGCTATCAATGCGCTCTTTTCCACCATTTACAATAATAATTTTATTTGTCGTATTCAATGAATAATCAGCAAGCATATCTAAAAAATAATTTTTATAATCTGGATGTATCGCAACAACAACAAAATCAAATTCTGAAACAGATAAAATTTTTTCAATTGTATGAATAATAATCGGTTTTCCGCATAAATCCAAAAATTGCTTAGGTTTATCACTAATGCCCATTCTTTTTCCGGTACCACCGGCTAAAATTGCCGCAAAGTTCATTTTGTACCCCCGAGTTTAATTCTTTTTTTAAGCTCATCAACAATGTGTTTAGAGTTATTAGCTGAGTTATATGCTTTTGGAAAAAACCTATTAGAAATAACATCACGTTTTGCTTCATTGTAAGTACAATCTTTAAATGATTTTTGAATTGAATTTATAACTTCAGCCCAATTATATGCAATATCACCAGCACAGTTTTCTTCATAAGCCATATTAAACCTACAATCACTATTTTGATAATTTTCTTTATCAAATGCCAAAAATACAATCGGTTTACCTGTAATCAAAAAATCAAAAGCTATAGAAGAGTAATCTGAAATCATTAATGAATAATCTACAAGAGTTTTGTATATATCTTTTTCTTTATCTATCGTAAATCGTGGATAATCTGAAATTTTATTCAATATATCCGTTTCATAGTTTCTCCAAGTGTGTGGGTGAAGTCTTAATGAAAAAGTTCCATTAATTTTTTCAAGCATTTGATTAATGTTATCTATGTTTTGAAGAAACATATTAATCATAGTTTTTTCATCATTGGCATTCCAACGATATGTAGGAGCATAGATTATTTTAAATTCTTCGGTTTTGTTTGATTGATATAAATTAGCATGTCTTGGGTAACCAATCATCATTCTTGCAGTTTCTTTTGTTTTCATTGGAACAGCAAAGATTTCAACAAAAGGTTCTCCAACGCATAAAATCCCGAAGTATTTTTCAAAGAGTTCTCTAAATGGTGAAACGAATGGGTATTTTAATAATTTTATAAATTTAACAAAAATATTGTCTTTGTTATTAATAATAATATCAGAAGATAATCTAACCCCAGGAACTGTTGTATTTGGTATTTTATCGCCAACAGGTCGCATATCCTTTAAACCTATGCCATGCCATAAATTAACAAATTTTGTTCCGGCATTAAAACCATAACGATTATCATAATCAGACATTTTAAAATGATCCGAAAAAGCAAGGTTTGCTCTAATCATTTTCCAAATGCCTATAGGTGAATTCATTCTGTGAACTGGCAATCTTCGCTCTTTTAAATTTTTTCTGACTTCTTTACTCCTTGTTAGCCAAACAGCTTCAATTTCAGGATGATTTTTCACAATATATTCATATAAATACATCGTATTATCCATATAATTTTTCTTTAAAAAATTTATTTCGCCTCACAGTCTGCTTTTTCAAGCTTTGTCAGACATTTTTCAGGGTATGACATTTTCTTTAAAAATCCTGAAAACACCCAAAGATTTTTCTTTTTTGGAACAAGTGCAAAACCCCAATATGCCAAAAAAGTGATTATCTTATTAAAAATATTACCTATTTGTTTTATAATTTTTTTAATTCTATAAATTATACTTAAAAACGGTTTTATTATTTTTAAAACACTTTTCCTGCGAAGTAAATCAGCCCTTTTAACACCCAAAACATTGACTTGTTGTAATCTATAACAATATTCACTTAATAATCCTTTAACTTTATTATAGATATCAGGATATTGTTCTTTTAAATCAAGTAGCAAATCAAATCTATCAGTTTTTATTATTACATTTGTATAGTTAACTATTTCTGTCCACAAACGAGATTCAAAATTATCAATGGCACAATTAGGATAATTCTTTTTAAAATAATTTATTATATTATAAAGAATTTTTATGTATTCGCTACGAGTTCTCAAAAAATGTAAATCTTGATTTTTTGATGAAGCAAAAACAGATTTAACGCCTTGACGCCAAACGCTCATCACATCTTCAAAAACATACATATATTTATCTGCCAATTGCAAAAATTCTATTGTCATATCACCAATTGTGCCGACTTTAGCCCATTGTGGATAATCTATTTTTTTCCATCGGATAAATAATGACGACATTTGAAGCCATTCTTTTGATATATCGTTAATTTGAATTTTTTTGTTCAATTTTAAATTCTTTTTTTGAGGAGTTATAAAAGGTTCCTTTTGTTTTTTATACCATTCATATAACCCCCAGTTGTTATCTGCTCCTTTTAATAAAATTCTATGTGCACAGATATTTACATCTTCATTCTTTTCCATAAAATCAAATTGTTTTTGCAATTTGTTTTCATCTGTCCAATAATCATCTCCATCACAAAAAGCCGCATATTTAGCCGTTACACTTTCGCATAAGTCCATAAAATTAGCCAAACAGCCCATATTTGGTTGCCTATGGATATGTTTTATAATATCAGGGTATTTTTTAGCATATTCTGCAACAATTTCAGTTGTTCCATCAGTTGAACAATCATCCCCAACAAGAACTTCAAATTTAAAGTTTGTTTTTTGCATTAAAAAACTATCAAGCGCTTCCTTTATATAATCTTTTTGATTATAAGTAACGCAAACAATTTGAACCATTGGTTTTTGAATATTTTTTTTCATAATATACTCCATATAATTGTCAGCATTTCCATAATAGCTATAACCAAAACCATATTAAAACCATGTTGATATTGTTTTCTTTTTATAAAATCTTCAGTTTGTTTACGGATTGGCAAATATCTTACAAACAAATCCGGTTCCATATCCGATATTGTTTTTAAAAATTCAAAATCTTTATTCCGTATCGCTGCACCAACCGCATTTTGTACCCAATACAATCTTTCTTGTTCTTTATCGCATTTAAATTGTTTTTCTACACATTTGTAAAAACGCAAACAAGAAATCGCATTTTTTAGTATGAACGAATCAGGCATATTTTCTTTATCATACCATATTCCCCCAGTATGTTTTCTGTATACAGACATAACACCAGAAATAAAACCAATTTTACCAACCTGGGCATGCAAAAGATGCATATACCAATCACCTGGAAAAATATTTTTTGGAAATAAATCTTCACAATTTTTTAACCCCCACCTATACATAACCGAACACGTTGGTATAAAATTACGTTGCAATAAATCATCAATTGATAACGTTGTTTTACCAAATCTATGTTTAGGTTTTGGGAAAATACTATTTGGTCTAGATTTATCTTGCCATACAATATTTACAGGATGAAAACAAACCGAATAATCAGGATTTTTATCAAGAAAATCAACTTGTTTTTGCAATTTGTTTTCATCAGTCCAGTAATCGTCCCCTTCGCACAAAGCAACATAATCAGAATTCACCCTTCCACATAAATCTATAAAATTGTTCAAACTACCAATATTTTGATCTCTGTGTATATATTTAATAATATCTGGATATTTTTTTGCATATTCTGCAACAATTTTAGACGTTCCATCAGTCGAACAATCGTCCCCAACAAGAACTTCAAATTTAAAATTTGTTTTTTGCTTCAAGAAACTGTCCAATGCAACACGTATAAAATTTTCATGATTATATGTAACACACACAATGGATAATTTTAACATATATTATCCTTTATCGTATTTACAATTTTAACAATAGATTCTTCTTCCAACCCAACATATAAAGGTAAACATGCAATACGTTTTGATATATCTTCAGACACAGGACATTTATCACCATTGATATATGGTAAATTATTCAATGATGGATAAAAATACCGACGAGGAAATATATCCAATGAATTTAATGCAGAAAACACTTTTAATAATTCCGTTTCATTTTTAAACACAACCGGATAATAAGCATAATTATATTCTAAATCTAATTGACATTTCGGACGACCAACACACCCAAACAACAATTCATCGTACCTATCACTAACACGTTTTCTGTCCGCAATAATATTATTAATATACGGGAAATTTGCCAACCCCATAGCGGCATTAAATTCAGACTGTTTTGCATTTATTCCCAACATATAATGATTATCACCTTGATGACCAAAACGTTTTTGCATATCCAATTTATTAGACACGATATCATCCATAACAATACATGCCCCACCTTCTATCGTATGGAATAATTTTGTAGCATGAAACGAACATGTTGTTATATTCCCAAACGATAACAATGATTTTCCACGATATTTACTACCAAACGCATGTGCACCATCATATATAACTTTCAAATTATGTTTTTGTGCAATTTCTTCAATTTTTTGAATATTACAAGCATACCCAAAAACATGTACTCCCATAATAGCACGCGTTTTTGGTGTAATTGCAGCCTCTATTTTATTTGCATCAATTGTAAAATTTTCTGGTTCAATATCAACAAATACCGGATTACAACGTTGCCATAAAATAGATGATATAGTTGCTACATATGAAAATGGTGTGGTTATTATATCGCCATCATTTATATCCAATGCCGCCAAAGCCAACTGTAACGCCAGTGTACCGTTTGTCACATAATGAAAATTTTTAACATTTAAATAGTCAGATAACTTATTCTGTAATTCTTGAACATTAGGCCCCTGGTTAGTTAAAACCCCCCGTGTAAAAATATCAGCAACATATTTATTATATTCATCAATTGGTGGCATAAAAGACTTTGTTACATAAATTGGCATAATGTTATATCCTTATTACTTTAAAAACAGAAACAAAATCAAACATTATTGTTTTTCTTTCGTGCCACTGATAATTCAAAACACTTTTAATACAATCACATAAGCATAAAAAAATTATACTACAAACTAACGTCAAAACAAACACATATGTCATTTCATTTATCATACGACTAAAAACCTATTTCTACCATCAAATATAATACAAAATATTAATGCATATGCAAGTTTTATTTTTCAAACTCACTTTTATTCGGAAAACGATTTTGTAAAAAATCTGCATTGTGTTTCAAAACAGTTTCACCTGATTTATAAGAATCATTTATACAAAAACAAACACTATGTTTAATTGATTTTTGTAAAACAAAAGCATCTTCGCAAAAAACAGGAGAACGACGTATAGAATACCAATGAATAGCATTATATATAAAATCTAAAAAATGTTTCGATTTATATGGATGACAATGCTTCATAACCGCACGATTAGTCATATAATCATATAAATTAAACAGCCAACGAGATATTTCGTTTTCATTCCTAAATTTATAATTTATGGTTTCGTCCACTTTATTTTTTATCAATGAATTACTAATACATTCCTTCATTGAAGATTTAATATAAGGATCAATACCATGAGAAGGACGAGCAATATACACAGTCTTTCCGCAAACATCTTTTACCAACTGTGCAGCATTTATTAATGACTTGGTATATTCATCAACAGAAGACCGCCATTTGGATATATCCTTTATAAAACCATGATGTTTATTATAGTTTACAATGCTACGTCCATGTTTATCATAAAAATAAGAAGGCTTAACTTTTTTATTAAAAAACATATCATCGTCTGATAATAAAAAATGTTCCGACAAACCTGGAATATTATGTATGCACATCAATATCGCAGAAGAATTAAATGTAGGCAATGAAGATTTAGGCATTATTTGCTCATGCGAAATGATGGTTATTTTAGGATTTTTTGTGTTCAACCAATTCGGAACCTGACCAAAACCAGTCACAATATATATATGATTTATCCATGGGACGTTTTCCGCAACAGAACGCAAAGAATATTTTAATTCATCATTATCCCTAAAACGTTCAACAGCACCAGCAGATTTATAGGTTTTACCAATTCCAAACACACGTTCAAACCATATATTTTTCTGTTTTGCCCAGTCCGCATCTGAACCATCAACCCACAAATAAACAATGTCTATTTTTTTTACCATATCAGTTTCCAAAGTATCTATTTTATAATTACATATATTTAACATTATGTCAATACTCTTAAAAAACAAAAACCGGGATAAATCCCGGTCAATAAAACACATTTCTTAACATCTGGTGCGAGCAAAGGGGCTCGAACCCTCGACCTCAACCTTGGCAAGGTTGCGC
>CALCGS010000132.1 GCA_937901165.1 uncultured Alphaproteobacteria bacterium | reverse complement strand
TTGGGGGATTTTATCTGTATTGATGGTGTTTTGTATCATACTACGGCTGGGGAATTGACAGTAAAAGTTTCAAAGTATGAAATTTTGGCCAAGGCTTTGCGTCCATTGCCTGAAAAATACCATGGGTTGACAGATATGGAAACCAGATATCGTCAACGTTATTTGGACGTCATTTCTAATCCAGAGGCCAGAAATGCTTTGTTGGGGCGTTTCAAGATGACACAGTATTGGCGTGAATTTATGGTTGATAACGGATTTTTGGAAATTGAAACACCTATTATGCAAAATATTGCGTCTGGGGCGGCGGCAAAACCTTTTACCACACATCACAATGCGTTGGATGCTGATTTTCAATTGCGTATTTCACCAGAATTGTTTTTGAAAGAGGCAATAGGTGCCGGGTTTGATAGGGTTTTTGAAGTTGCAAAAGATTTCCGTAATGAAGGTATGGATGCAATGCATTTGCAAGAATTTACTATGGTTGAATGGTATGCGGCATATTGGGATTTCAAAAAGAATATTAAATTTACTTGGGATTTAATACAGTTTTTATTGATGAAAACACGTGGAACTTTGCAAATTGAATACCAAGGCACTAATTTAGATTTTTCTTCGTATGATATGATGGATTATACTGCGACTATGAATGATTTATTCGGGTGCAGTATTTTGGATTTTGATGATGTGGACGTTTTGCGTAAACATTTGATTGATAAAGGTATGTTCAAGGCCGAAGATTTGGAAGATTTGAAATCTGTACCAACTTTGGTTGATTGGGTGTATAAACGTAAAATTCGTGATAGTATTGTAAAACCAACATTTTTATACAATTATCCGGCATATATGGTGCCTTTGGCACGTCGTAATAATGAAGATACAAGACGTATTGATATGTATCAATTATTGGTGTGCGGTGCAGAATTATGCAAGGGTTATTCTGAATTGGTAAATCCTATACAGCAATTGGCGGCATTTGAAGAGCAGGCTAAAAATATTGCAGATGGGGATGAAGAAGCATTTAATCCAGATAACGATTTTGTGCGTGCCATGGAACACGGTTTTCCACCAATATCAGGTGTTGGTATGGGGGTTGATAGATTGGCAAGTATTTTGTTCAATCAACCAACTTTGCGTGATGTTATATTGTTCCCTATAATGAAATAAAGTGTTTGTTATGGCACAGGTTGATGCAATTACTTTGACGGAAAAACATGATTTACAAAATCTTGATGAAATTGCAAGGTGTTTGGATTCTGGGCGTATAAACCAAGAAACAGCAGATTATTTGAAGGTTATGTATTCAAATGGTATGGATTGGTTTCGTGAAGAATTTCATGTTTTGGGTAAATGTTTTGGTGCACCCAAGGCGGCGGTTGTACCGTATGATTCTGAAAATGCATCTGGAATTGCGATTCCTATGAAAATATCGGACATTAATCCATTGTCTGCGTATTTGGTTCAACATCGTTTGGATGCAGACCCTATGCGAAATCAATTTTTTACTTCGCATGAAAAACATCAAATAGATTTGTCTGTATCGTCCATTGTAACGGTTATTGTTGTGGCGCAAAAAGATATTCACAGGGCAATAAATAAAATTACCGGCAAATATTATGAACGGTATTTAAATCAAATAATTGATGCGGTAAAAATCGTTCTTGGTAAATATAAATCTGATAAAGATATTGAATGTATTGTCGAACATATTATAAATAAATTTAATGAAAAATATATTACATCGACATCTGAAACTGTGTTGGAAATCGTTGGATATGATAACGATAAAATGGTTGTAGAATTGGTTCGTGAACTGGATAAAATTAAAAAGCCATTTTTATATCTTAATGATGTCTGGCGTGTGAAATGTTTATTTGATTTGATTCCCCAGGTGCG
>CALCGS010000131.1 GCA_937901165.1 uncultured Alphaproteobacteria bacterium | reverse complement strand
TTATTCATCAAACCCATTTTGGAATCCAAATTCACCATATAACCAACGTTTGCCACAACCTGTGTATGTAAATGGAACAGATGTAAAAACTGAAGATTGTATGCAAGTGGTTCAATCATTGGTATCTGTTCAATGTATGGCTCGTAATAATTGTAAAGACACTTCATTATCCGAAGTTCGACCAGAAATAATGGTTCAATTATCTAAATTGCCAGGAAACAATTATGTTTCTTCGTGTTCTGGTTATATTGATAGTATATTTGAATCTTATGTTGCGCAATACGGAAACACATTGCCAACCACCCATAGTGTAAACTTTCCAAACGCAATTGTTCCAAATCAAAATATAAACAATCCTGGAATTCAAATTCAAAATCCATACAAACAAGTAATTCCAAAATCACAACAAGAGATACTTGACCGACAAAACGAACTACAACAATTACAAAGACAAAATGGTGCGGGCAGCGAACATCTGTCCGCAACTGCTTTTCCGACAACATTTGAAGATTTATCTTTTTCAGAGAGAACCTCTGTAAAAGCCGAAGGTTATGCACCATACGCTGGTAAAAGCGCATATGTAATACCAAATTTTCAGAATGCATCCGAATGGTGTAACGGTAATGGTAAAGGTTCTGTAGAATGCGAAAAAATAGCATGTAAAAAAATCGTTGGTGCAAAATGGGAAAATCAATTATGCACCTGTATCGACCCAGAAAAAGAAATAAAAAATGGCAGATGCGAAAAGCCAAATCAAGTATCTAATGATAACAACAATGACGATAACGACAACGGTAACAAAGCAAAAATAACGACAGTAACAACAACGGTAGTAGACGTACCAGAAGACCGTATTTTTGATATAACAGATTAGAGTACAGAAATGAAAAAAATATTATTTATTTTATTTGCCTTATTCACATCACATGTATATGCTGATACTTTTGACGATTGCATACAAAAAATTATGCAAGACTCAGAAAAATGGGATGACAGGATAGCAACAGAAATTTTTGATACAGATGAATTAACAATAGATCTTGTCAAAAATAAAAAAAGTAAAATATATACTCTTCTTGCGGCAGACGTTTTAGCGTTATGCCGTGATAATTTAGCAGAAATAGCACAATCAACAGCAGTAAAAAAAATTTATTTTTCATACAAAGGTGAAAAATACGCTTTCAAAATAAAATCTGATCAAATATTTGATTATATGGACATAAGAACAGGTTTTTTGATTATAAATAAAAAGGATCTTTCTTCTGGTGATGTAGTAGAATTATCAAAGATTCCAGAAAAGCAAAAATTTTTCACAAAAGAATGTTCCGATTGGAATATTGCATTTAATCTGGATGATGATGCCGCAGTGAACAAGGCGGGACAATCAACTTTTAATGAATTTGGTGGTTCGACTAATGAGTTTTTTCTTGATTTTGCAGAAGGCGACAACCGTCGCGCCTTTCCAGGCTTGGTATTAATGGATAAAACTAATTCAACACAAGAATATATTGTTTCATATCGTAATGTCAAAACAGGGATTGAAAAAGCGCAACAGTTTAGTGCTAAATTGAAAAATTCAGCATGTTCAAACCAAGGTTTATCTTTATATCTAGTTTCATTAGATGTAAAAAAAGATACAACCAGTGAAAGAGCAGATTGGTTATTAGGGGCTAGTGTTGCAGGTGGTACAGTTGTGTGGCTTGGTG
>CALCGS010000130.1 GCA_937901165.1 uncultured Alphaproteobacteria bacterium | reverse complement strand
TTCGTTTAATGCAAAAAAATCAGAACGCGACATATATACTTCACCGCGAACCTCTATCACCGATGGAAAAGTCCCGTTTAATTTGTGCGGTATGTCGGGGATGGTTTTTATATTTTCTGTGATGTCTTCACCGGTAACCCCACTGCCCCGTGTAAGTGCGCGCACCAATACACCATTTTCATAACGTGCAGAATAAGACAAACCGTCAACCTTTAATTCTATGAAAACGTGTTTATCTTGTAATTTGTTATACCAATCGGCAACCTCTCTTTCGTCAAAAACATCGGATATTGACAACATTGGCACAGAATGATTATACGATTTGAAATTATCAGAAACAGCCGCCCCCACACGTGCAGATGCGCCATTTTTTGCCAATTCGGGATATTCTTGTTCGATTTCCAACGCACGATGTTTAACCGCATCGTAAGTTGCATCATCAACAATCGGTTCGTCTTGTTGATGATATGCAATATCCCACGCAGATAACTTTTGCATTAAATCATCGTGTTCGGCACGAATAAATAAATCAGGTACTTTTGTCATAATGTATATTATAAAAAATCTATACTTTTAAAACAATAAGAAAAATTAAATCTGTGGTTTTAAGAATATAAACAAAAAATCTGTATTTACATATAAGAAAATATTGTTTATATTTGTTTATGTGATATAATCTTTTTTAAAAAAGGGAGAAATTTCTATGCGTACTTTAACAAAAACCGGAATTCGTATATTATCCGCAAAATATCGTTCAATTTTAATAAAATGTGCAATTATCAACGCAAGTGTGTTTATTGGTGCGTTTGGTGCAAATCCAGTAATGGCTGATTCTTGGTACGTGAGTGATTGGAATAATTTTAAAAACGCTGTTAATAATGCAATCCCTGATCATTTAAATATTGATATAATAAAGATTCAAGGAAGCGGTATTACTTATCAAGATATACCAAACAATATCAATCGTACTTTGGATGTACTTGGTTATCAAGGTATTAAAGAATTAAATGGTGCAAACACATTTCAAGGCTTTTTGGTTGATGCTGGTGGTAATTTAACTCTTGAAAATATCACTATGAAAAATTTTTACTCTAATAATGGTGCTGCTATTTTTAATCAGGCAGAAGCCGACGATAACATTAGTATAATAAATAAGATAACGGGTAATTTTATTGATAATGTTGCGGATAGCACTGGAGGTGCTATTTATAACGGTAGTGCTAATACCGCTGCAAAAATAGGCGATATAGTGGCAAATTTTACTAATAACTATGCTGGCGAAGGTGGTGCTATTTATAACTATGCCAGCAGTGAGGTCGAAGCAAAAGCAACAATAGATACGATAACAGGAGATTTTGTTAACAACCATGCCAAAAAAGGTGGTGCTATTTATAACTATGGTTATGACAATCCGGAAACAAAAATAGGATATATTACAGGTAATTTTATAAATAACTATGCCAGTAGTTATGACGCCGAAACTAACGGTGGTGCTATTTATAATACTGGTAGTGGTATTATTGAAAATATTACGGGTGATTTTATAAACAATTCTGCTTTGGCAACAGACTTGATAACTTTTGCTATGGGTGGTGCTATTTATAATACTGGTGATGGTATTATTAAAAATATCACAGGCGATTTTAAATCTAATTTTGCCAAGTCATATGGTGGTGCAATATATAATAACAATAATAGTTCAATAACTATATCTACATCCCCCGATAAAAAAAATATTATATTTGATGGAAATTATGTAATAACGGATATGGGGGGCGCCATTTATAACAATGGTACAATCAGTTTGTATGCCGATGCTGGTCAAAGTATTACTTTTGTAGGTGGTGAAGATGTTATTGACACTGAACACCCTGAAAATAGCAAATACGATATTGATGGTATATTCAACGTAGGTATATTAAACATTAATGGTAACGGAACCAAGACTTATAATGGAACAGTCAATCTTTATACTGTGTCTGATAATTCAATACCAATGGGCACAACAAACATCTATGGCGGTACTGTCAATGCAAATGCAAATATCGAACAAGATATTATCAATGTTAAGTCAGGAGCTACTCTTGCATCAAATACCGCAGGTGTAGAAATTAAAGCAGATGGCACAAATGGTAACTTAATTAATGATGGCACAATCAATATAACAGGTGCCAATTCACGATTTGGAGCAGATCATTTAACTAATAATGCCACAATTAATATAACAGGTGCTAATTCACTACTTGAAACAGCTACTTTAACAAACAATGGTACGATGGATATTGTTAGTTTATTATCTAACTCATTAAACAACAACGGAAACATAACTACATCAGGTGGAATTGAAGCTATTATACAAAATAATGAAGGTGGCTCAATAACATTTAATGGTGATAATGGAAAACTAATAATACTTACTAACTCGGGAACTGTTAATTTTAACGGAAGATTAGACACTGGAAATTCTGTAATTCAATTAGTTGAAAAAGATGGTGGCATCATGAATTTTTCAACTAATGCAATTGAAAGTACAGCAAATCTTCCTATTAGTGTATTCTACTTGAACGGAGGTTCAGTAAATATTGCAGACGGAAGAGTAAACACACTACATATTAATCAATTGAATTTAGCAGGAAATACAAATTTTGCAATTGATGCAGATTTGGCCGATGATGGACAAATGGATCAATTAAAAGTCGCAAGTGTTAGTGGTAACGGTAATATTGTTATTTCTGATATTAAATTATTATCTGATGCAAATGATGATTATGTAGAATTATCTTTGTTTGCTGATGATAACACTAAAACATTGTTGGCAAATAATGTATCTGGAAATTTAAATGGTTTGAAATACTCAACAATCTATAAATATGATGCTTTATACAATCCTGAAACAGGTACAATTGGTTTTACAAGAACAGAACAATTAAATCCATATATCTATGCGCCATCTGTTGCAGCACAGGCAACCGCCAATATAACAGGTCAAATTGCAACACTTGTTATGGATAAAATGGATGATATTATTCGTACCCAAGGTCGTTCTGGTGGCGACACCCCATCATCTGCAAACGCTTGGGTCAAGGTTATGGGATTGGATGATAATGTGGAATTCCAAGACTTTGATACAATCGATTCAAAGGCACTAACTGTGGCGGGGGGATTTAATACTGATAAAATCACATGTGGCGATTGTGGGGCTGTGTTTGGTGTATATGCTGGTTATATTGGTGGCAAACAACAATATACTGATAACGACACAGACCAAGACGGTGGTTATGTTGGTTTAAGTTCTGCATTAACATTGGGAAATGCATTCTTGACCGCAACTGTCAATGGCGGTTTGTTAAAGAATAAATCAACAAATATGTATGGTACAGATGAATTCAAAACACTTTGGTTGGGTACAGGATTAAAAACAGGATACAATTACGCAATAAATGATTCTGTGGTATTACAACCAAATGTGTATGGTGGATATACTTTGGTAAATACGCAAGATTATACATCTGTATCTGGGGTCAAAATTGCAAATAATAATTTGAATTTCTTTGAAATCGACCCAGGATTAAAACTTTCTGCAATAATTGCAGATGGTTGGACAGGTTCTGTTCAGGGTAAATATGCCATTGTAATGGATAATGGTGGCGATATAACAGCAAATGATATTATATTACAAAATATCAGTACAAAGAACTATTTTGAATATGGAATTGGTATTGATAAATCTTTGACGGATGCGTTCTATCTGGGGGCCAAAATCAACCGTCGTGATGGTGGCAGAACCGGCTGGAACGGTTCAATAGAATTTAAATACAAATTCTAATTAAACATAATTATACCAGTATGCAATGTTGCATACTGGTTAAATAATTATATTTGTGTAATCATATTGATTTTTTTGTTGTTTTGTGATATAATGAATTTGATTTCAAAGGCACTTTTGGTGCCATTTTTTATTGCCCGCTTTGTGCGGGATTTTTTATTTAACAAAAAGAGACAATATGAACAAAGTACCAGAAAATATATTAAACCTTATGCAAAGCAATGCGTATGTAAACTCTAACAATCCAGAACATCAAAATGTTGCTAAGAAAATTCAAGATTATTTCGAAAACAAATATAGCAAAAGTATAACGGATAACACAGGACGAAATATCACAATTAGGAAGGCGTGGCGTTGGCATACTGTAATAGATGACAAAACGTGTGAAGATTGTGAAAATTTTGCTGATACTATTTATGAAAACGAAGAAGATATACCAAGCCGCCCACATCATCCAAATTGTCGTTGTTGGATAGAAGAAATTGATTTAGACGATAACAACAACCAAATTGTTGATAGCCGTAAACAAAATATTATTCATCAAACTATGGCTAACGAAGGAGGATATGCCGATAATCCAAAATTTATAGACCAACCGACAAATGCAGGCATAATACAACCAACTTTGGATAAATACAATGCTGATCATCCAGATTTTAATTTTCCAGATAATGTAAAAGACCTAACCGGCAAACAAGCCCAACAAATATACGCAGAAGATTACTATGATGAACGCCGTATTGGTGACATAGAAAATGGACGAATTGCCAATGCTATATTTGATATGGGGGTTATGAGTAATTTCAACAATGTCGGAAAAATTGTTCAAGAAACATTGAACAACTCAATTGGTACAAATCTAAAAATAGACGGCAAAATTGGGAACAATACTATAGACGCTTTAAACAGCATCCACGACGATAAAATTGATGATTTTATACAAGCATTGAAAGCAAACAGAATTGAATATTTGCAGGGGTTATCTGGTTGGACCAAATACGGTAGTGGATGGATAAATCGTACAAATAAATATTGATTTTTGACTGACTGTTTTGTAATAATCAAAACATGAAAAGATTATTGTTTGTTCTGCTTTTGTTGATTCCAGTATGTGCTGTCGCTGATAGAAAGACTGATTTTATCAACAATGTTCTTGAATACGAAAACATGCAAACCAAAGACGTAAATACTTATGCAGTAAACCAAGAGAAATTGGATATGTATCGTGCTGCACATCCGCGTTACAATTTTCCGAAACATATAAAAGATTTAACTAAAGAACAAGCTGAACAGATTTTAAATTATTTCTGGGACAATTATAGATTTAGCGATTATAAGTATGATGAAATACAAGAAAAAGTTTGGGATATGATGATTCATATGTCAATGTCTGATTTGGAAAAACAAATCAATGCATGTATTCGTAAATACTACAAATTTGATGACAGTTTTTATGCCCCGTTCGGTTCGGTTGCATCTGTTAGTTTGTTAAATGGGATGTCGCCAAAACATATCCCAGATTTTTATTTGATATTAAACGAAGTTAAATACTGATATGGCAAAGATATTTACAATTGGTTTTAGCGGTAAAAGTCCAGAAGTATTTTTGGAGGTGCTGGATGCGGCACGCATAGCCAAAGTTTGGGATATTCGTCAATGGCGAACAAGCACGTATGTGCCGTATTATAATGGTGATAATCTGGCGGCAAGCCTCGGCAATCGGTACGAGTATCATCCTGAATTTGCACCAACATCAGACATCTTGGCAAACTATAAAGATAAAAAAATTACTTGGGACGAATTTGAGCAAAAGTATCGTGAGCTATTGACTGACCGACAACCGTTGCAAAATTGCGACACAACGAAATTAGATAGAATATGTTTGTTGTGCACTGAAAAAGTTGCGACTATGTGCCATAGGCGGTTGGCAGCTGAATATATCGCCGAACATATCCCAGACACCGAAATCGTGCACTTATAAAAACCTTGCAGAAATGATTATATGTGTGTAACAATAAGTATAAAAGGTTTGGTATGATAAAAGAAAAATCTTATTCCGCGTATATTTTACCTGTATCTAACAACAAAGTTGCATTATTGCGTTATGGCGAAGATGGCTATGGTCCGATTGGCGGTCGGGTTGATGATGGCGAAGATTTTAAAACTGCGCTTCGCCGCGAATTGACAGAAGAGTTAGGCGAACAATCCTTAAAAATGTTGGGTTTAATGACAGAGGTACCAATACCATATTCTTTCAAACATATGTCGCCAGAACGTGCGGAAAAACGCGGTGCATTGGCGGAAGAACACCACTTTTTCATTACACACGAAACAAATGATTTAGATTTGCAGTTCTGTGAACGGCGCGACGAAAACATATCTGTTGTTTGGTTGAACATCTCTGATTTAACCAGTCCGGAAATTATCAAAATTGATAGTATGCGCGAATTTTTTGCAAAACATATTTTACCAAATATAGATTGTCGTTTTTCTATGAGTGTTCGGCATAATTATTTTGAAATGATAAAGTCTGGACAGAAAGATATTGAATTGCGTGCGTATGACGAAAAACGTAAAAAGATTAAAGTTGGTGATAAATTTTTATTATTTGATGCCGAAAATCCAGACGAACATATTATATGCGAAGTTTTAAATATGCATGTTGCGCCAGATTTTGAATCTTTATTTAAAAAGATTGATATTCGGCGCAGTGGTTTTGCAAATCTTGACGAACTGATAAATACAGTGACAAAATTCGTATCACGTGAAAAACTAGCCAGCGAACCTGTTGTCGGTATGGAAATTAAACGTGTAAGATAAATTCATTTAATTCCAACATATCACTTTTTTTAAAATCTGGCTTGATGCTACGAAAGAATTCCAAATGAACGCGTTGCCAATAGTTTAGTGACAAATCGCCTTCACCTTCGATTTTTGCCCAGGTAGCATCAACATCACAAAAACGGCACTTACGAACATTGGTTATCTTAATTTTAATTTGTTCGTTTTTAGAGTTATAAATTATATTTATATCGCCAACTTTTGACATAGTTGCGTCTGTATCATACAAACTGCATGTTCCGTGTTTCTTGCCACATGCAACTAAATCAAATAATTCGTCATTATCAAAACTCCAAATTTTTATCATGTTTTTATTATAAATTAAAATTATTT
>CALCGS010000129.1 GCA_937901165.1 uncultured Alphaproteobacteria bacterium | reverse complement strand
ATCTTGATATGAATGGAGTTCAAATTGAATAAGTTGTGAAAAATCAACTAAAACTACAACATCAAATAATACTTCATCAAATAATAACAATTCAACTACAAACTCTAATACAACAAAAAATAATACTACTTCAAATAATACTAGCACGAGCTCTAATAACTCATCTATACCTTCTTATTGAAGTAGAAGTGATATATTAAAGGCTTCTATAGAATGGATGTATGATAATTGATTAACAATGTGGTATACTTTACTAGAATTTCTACCATATGATAATATTACTAGAGAACAGGCTTCAAAATTCTTTGTAGAATTTGATGCAAAAGTTTTATGAAAGGATAGATGAGTAGTTTATAATTATGATGCTTTTTCTGATATAAAAAATGCTACAATATAAGAGTAGTAAAGATAAAACAAACAAAACAAAAACTTAATAATGCACGCCTGGAAACATATAACGCACACAATTCGTTGGGTATAAACGATTGTATTGCATCTGTTCGCCAAGATTTAACTGCACCAACTGCCTGTGGTCCTGATTATGTACATTGTTTGGACATAACGGGACAATACCTAAATATAGAAACAGGCGAACCAATTTACACACCAAAATTCTATCAACTAGGAAATCAATTATCTTTATCTGGAAATATACTTACAAACAAATACAACAAGGCACTAATTGCTGAATTAAATAAAAAACAAATATTCGCACAAAATACTTTGGATACATGTCGTGATTTATCTGAAAATGTATGGGACGAATTTATACGTCAAGCCGTCATAGAAATTTACCAAGGACAACAAGAACGTATACGCAAAGTAAAACAAGAATGTTTGGATATTGTGAACAAATGTTATGACGAACAACTTGGAAAAATAAAAGACTTTTCAACTGTCGATGAACCACAATTAATTGGGCTTCGTTTGGAAACTGTCGAAGATTTATGTACAACACAATTGACAACTTGCAGTAATTTATACGGTAATGGCAGCAATGGCATGCAAGAATTATTAAATGCCATGCACAATATAACTGATAAAAAAATTGCATCTGAATGTCAAAATTTATTAACCACATATGCACAAGATATCTGTGCGGTCAGTCAATACGACACATCACATTCCGCACCTTATGCATGTCGCACAATGCCACCCGGTGAACAACAATATGCCACAATTCCAAATTGTAATTCAGGTCAAGATTTATCGTTATGCGGTTCCGATTATTCGGGCAGTTTGTACCAAAAACTTGCACAATACGCATCACAAATGTGCGTTCGTTCTTCAGAATACTTAAACAATACATACAGTTTATCAAACAATATTTTACAGGATATTACCACTGTCTTAAATAATGTAAAAATATCAATGTCTGATGAATTATCCAAAGAATGTTCTAACCAGGGTGGAATATGGTTTTCAACACCATATATTACAAATACCACATCTGCAAAATTACATGACGGATTTTATGCAAACACTGGCAGTAATAAACAATGGGGATATTGTGCAGATGCCAACCAAACATACACCATAACATTAATAACAGATTTAACATCCGGTGCATACGACCGTGTTTCGCAAACCAATTCAGAAAAATTATCCAACATCAATATCCCAACAAAAAAATATAAAGATAACTATTATTATGCTTTTATGGGCTATTACACCGCCCCACAAGGTGCAGGATTGCAAATATTTAATAAAAACGGTATTGCAACAAATATAGATTATGTAACAACAGATACAATTTTATATGCAAATTGGAAAAAATGCAGACACATGGACTTAGACAAAGGTATAAATACAACCACTTATCCGAACGGAATAGAAACTAAACCAACACAACAATATTACATGGTTTATGGCGAAGGATGGTATGCCGACGACCATTGCACAACACCTATTAATTATATGTCAGCGATACCAACCGCAAAAAGTAGTACTAATGGGGCTAATCTAAACTTTTTAGGCTACGTTGCTTGGATTGGTCCCGCCTGGGAATATGGTGGTCATGACGGTAATTACATAATTAGTTCAGGTGGTGCGTTTATTACCACAAATGAAGCGCTTACTGCATTTGATTTAGGTAAAACCGCAGAAGAAGATGAAAATGACCCAAACTCTAATTGGGAACCATACTTCTTTTCTAGATGGCAATAAAAAACAAACTTTACGTATAAAATATTATAAAAAAATAAAGCGATAAATATCACTTTATTTTTTTATAGCATAACAATATTATGCAACTTTTTTAGCATCCTCAAATATTTCTATCGGTGCCTTTTTACCAGAAACAACATTTTTATCAATAACAATTTCTTTTAAACCTTCTTTTTCTGGTGCATCAAACATTGGTTGCAACAACATTTTTTCTAAAATACTACGCAAACCACGCGCACCAGTTTTTCTTGCCACCGCCATTTTTGCAATTTCAACCAACCCATCCTTGGTAACTGTCAATTTAACCCCATCTAAATCCAACATAGCACCATATTGTTTAACAATAGCATTTTTAGGTTCTGTTAAAATTTTAACCAATGCATTTTCATCCAATTCTTGCAATGTTGTTATAATTGGCAAACGTCCAATCAATTCTGGGATAATACCAAATTTTACCAAATCTTCTGGTTGAACATCCGATATGTAATCTTTTGATTCACGTTCTTTCTTTGATTCCACAGATGCACCAAAACCAATCCCAGCACGTGCATTTTTACGCGATGCAATAATTTTATTTAATCCATCAAACGCACCACCACAAATAAATAAAATGTTAGTAAAATTTTATTAACATTTCCGATAGCAATATCTGCTCTATTTTTTTCCTCATGTAGTTCTAATTCAAAAATCAGTATTACTTATGGAAAATATCAAGCCGAGACTTTTGAGGAATTAAATTACAATTCTTTTGAGGAATTAGTTAAAGACAAAATGAGTTTTATTTTAGCGGTTGAACCAACAACATCATGCGCTTGTTGGACAAATTTTAAGCCAATATTAAATAACTATATTTCAAGCAAAAATGCTCTTATTTATCACATGAAATATGAAATGTTTGAAGATAATAAAAGGACTCTTCTTGATAATCCAGAACTTATTACAAAACTTGCAAAAGACATTTTTGAAAATAAATAAAACTGGCAAATACACAAGTCCCTGTCGGCTAATATTCAAAATCAAACAGACATAAGTATGTGTCAGTTTGCTTGTACTTCTGAATACATAGCAGATGAACCTATAGAGTCAGACAATACAAAAACGATAACAAGCGCAGATGCATTACTGTTTCGCGATAGAGGGCTTTCTGCATATGCGTGGGGCATTTTGTATACCA
>CALCGS010000128.1 GCA_937901165.1 uncultured Alphaproteobacteria bacterium | reverse complement strand
AAAAGAAAAAACTGAAAAAGTTTTGGTATTTGACTTAGGTGGTGGTACATTCGATGTATCAATCCTTGAAATCGGTGACGGTGTTCACGAAGTTCTTTCAACATCAGGTGATACTCACTTAGGTGGTGATGATTTTGATAAGAAAATTATTGATTGGATTTGTGAAGAATTCAAAAAACAAGAAGGCATGGACTTAACAAATGACAAACAAGCTATGCAACGTATTAAAGAAGCTGCAGAAAAAGCTAAATGTGAATTATCTTCAGTAGTTGAAACAAATATTAATCTTCCATTTATTACTGCTGATGCAAATGGTCCAAAACACTTGGATATGCAATTAACAAGGGCTAAATTTGATGATTTAACAAGAGATTTGATTAATCGTTGTAAAACTCCTGTTGAACAAGCCTTGAAAGATGCTAACGTAACAAAAGGTGAAATTGATGAAGTTGTATTAGTTGGTGGTTCATCTCGTATTCCTGCAGTTCAACAACTTGTAAAAGATTACACAGGCAAAGAACCTAACCAATCAGTTAACCCTGATGAAGTTGTTGCAGTTGGTGCAGCAGTTCAGGCAGGTGTTCTTGCAGGTCTTGATGTTCTTGAAATTTTACCGGAACCAACTGCAGCGGCTTTAACATATTGTGCAAATGGTATACAAAACCCCTGTCCAACAAACTATACCGCAAACACATCGGCTGGAAAAACTGAGGCAAAACAATGTCAAATTAGTTGTTCCTCCGGAACACGTGTTGAAAATCCGGGTGCAGCATGTACAACCCCAACGGGTAATTGGTACACTAAAAATCACACTGTCAATTATGGACAAATTTCACCTGTAAATTATTGTATGTTTGGATTTTCAACATCCAGCACATCCGCCACATCACACGATGCAGAGGCTGATTGTAGATGGAGTTTAACCGGCAAAGCAATACCCGCAAACACAATTGAGGCCCGATATGTTAAGGTCACCACATCTGGCAGCACCGCCAATACGGGCAGTCATGTCGTTGAAATTCAGGCATTTGCCGCACGTGATGGCACGGGAACAAATTTATTGGCTGGCAAAACAGGACCTTCGGGCAGTGCTTTAACCAAGGCAACAGATAACAGTTGGGACCGCTCAGGTTATGCCAGTGGCACTATGATTTGGGATATTGGTGCAATTAAAAATTTGGGGTCTATTAAATTTGCATTATACACCGATGGTCGTACATATAATAATGTTCATATTGAGGTATCAAAAGATAACTCATATTGGATAAAAGTGTTAGAAATGAATACTCTACAAACCCAAAATACCGCAACAGCAGTTCCTGAAATGGTTGTTTTATCTGCTGAACCTGTTACTTGTGCCGCGGGTACATATAAACCATCATATACAGCAGAATTGGGTACAACATATTCTTGTACATCATGTCCATCTGGTTATCAAAACAGCGATGCTGGTTCAAGCGAGATAACCCAATGTAAGGCAAGCTGTGCCGCAGGAACACAAGTATCAACAGTAAACGCAGCATGCACCACCCCAAGTGGCAGTTGGTACACATCTGCACACACAGTAAATTATGGTAGCACATCTGGAACAAATGTAAAAAGTTGTGTAAATACAAACTATACAACAGCCAACACAACAACAGTAACAGACCACGATGCCGCATCAGATTGTAAAATAACCTGTAATGCTGGGAAATATGTATCAACCGCAAATGGTGCATGTGGAGATATTGGTAGTGGTTATTATCGTTCAACATCTGAAACAATATCCCAGGGTTCAACCGGCACACGTACAGCATGTACAACATTGGGTGCATTCTATACAAAATCTGATGGCGGATATGACGCAAGCACAGATTGTTATGGTACAACAAGTAGTACAAAATACATAGCAACTGCAAACGACCAAACAGAAACAACATGTGCTATAAATGGATATTGTCCAGGTTCTGTAGATGTACACTATGGCAGTACAGGTGGACGTACATCATGTCCATCTGGTTATCCAAACAGTGAAGCAGGTTCAAACGCGATAACAGATTGTTATAGCGATACAAAATCACGTCCTTGGACCGGCACACAGGATTTGCCTACGGTATGTTTTGAAGCGGTCTTGGGCGAAAATTGCACACCAATATACACTGCATGTTCTAACCCTGCTTGTAATTATGTGGCATATTCCAATGCTGCGGGTACAGGCGATGGAACAATAAAAAGTGGTTGTTCAACCAATAATGAACCTTGTGCACAAGGTGTTACTTTTAATCCTGGTACAGGATACCATGCAACAGACACTTGTTGTGAACCAAATACCTATTCTGTAACATATTCTTGTGGTAGTGGCAGTGGTACAGCACCTGCATCTGCAACAGCAACATATAACGACAGTTTTACACCAGCATCTAACACATGTACAAATACAGGCTATACATTTGCAGGATGGGATGTAAGTGGGACAAGTGTGACAAAAGCGGCTGGCACAGCATTTACATGGACATATACAGAAAACAAGACATTTACTGCCAAATGGACTGCAAATACAGGTACAGCATATAAAGTATATCATTACACCCAAAATGTAAGTGGTTCTGCATATACTCAACACAGTATTGATAGTTTAACAGGAACATCTGGCGCAAGTGTTACATTGGCAAATTTAAAGAAAACAATATCTGGATTTACATATGGTGAAGGTTTTGCGGGTACATCAGCAAAAGGTACAACAAAACCAACTTCTGGTGCTGTAACAACAACAACAATATTACCTGATGGAACAAGAGTAATAAGTTTATACTATACACGTAATAGTTATACAGTAACATTGACCAAAGGCACCGGTATAGCAAGTGTAAGTGGTGCAACAACATATAAATATGGTGCAAGTGTAACATTGGATGCATCTGTATCTGATGGTTATAGTTGGTCTAAATGGACACAAACCAGTGGTGGTGCATCAGTATCTACAACAAAAGCATACACCTTTACAATGCCTGCAAATAATTTATCATACACCGCAAATGCAACACCAAACAACTATTCTATTACATTAAATAAAAATGGTGGAACAGGTGGAACAGATACTATTTATACAAAATATGCTACAAATGTATATAATAATAGTGCACGTACTCAGGCAATGACCACATCTGCAAACGGCATCACAAAGCCAAGCAAAACATATACTGTTACTTATAATGGTAATAGTGGAACTGTTGGTACAACTTCCGGTACTAATACGACCTCTTCCGCCACATTTAATGGTTATTACAGTGCTGCGACCAGTGGAACACAATATATTTCTTCAAATGGATACATTACATCGGCTGGTTTAACTGCTGGTAAGGCTTTAACTGACAATGGAACATGGTATGCACAATTTGGCACACAACCAACTGTAACATTACCTAGTGCAAGTCGTACAGGTTATACATTTGCTGGTTGGTATAATGCTACCACAGGTGGTACAAAAATAGGTGATGCAGGCGCAACATATACCCCATCTGCAAGCATAATCTTGTATGCCCACTGGACCGCAAACACAAACACAGCATATAAAGTATATCATTATACCCAAAATGTAAGTGGTTCTGCATATACTGAACACAGTATTGATAATTTAACAGGAACATCTGACGCAAGTGTTACATTGGCAAATTTAAAGAAAACAATGCCAGGATTTACATATAGTGAAGGTTTTGCAGACACATCCGCAAAAGGAACAACAAAACCATCTTCTGGTGCTGTAACAACAACAACCGTATTACCTGATGGAACAAGAGTAATAAGTTTATACTATACACGTAAGAGTTATACTGTAACCTATAAAGCAAATGGTGGTACAGGTTCGGATCAGACACAATCTGTAACATATAAAGCAAGCTTTACAACCAAAGCATCCAGTACATTTACACGCAGTGGATATACATTTGCTGGATGGGGTGGCAGTTATCCTAAATCCAACACATCGTATACATATAATACAGTTGGAAACACGACATTGAACGCACAATGGTGTCAAAACTGTGCAACTGTATCCAATGGTACATGTTCATTATCTGTTAATGAACAAACTGGGGCATGTACATATACAACAAGTTGTTCTGCAAATTACACAATAAGTGGTAATGGCACATATAACCCAACATGTACACCAAATGTTTATACGATAACATTGGATAAGAATAGTACTGCGGTAACAGACGGAACAAGCACTGTATATGAAAAATATGCGAATGGTTATTCTTTGACCAACTTTGGCACAACAGTTACAGCTATTACTGTACCTACACGCAGTGGATATACATTCCGTGGTTATTACACAGCTCAAAAGTCAGATGTAACATCTAATGATTCAACTGGCACACAACGTATAACAAAAGCTGGGGCATTACCTGGAAACACAACATTTACAGCTAATACTACATTATATGCTGCATGGGCAAAGAATTGCACCATACCATCTAATGGTAGCTGTTCATTATCTGTTGCAAGTAACGGTGCGGTAACCTATACAACAAGTTGCAATTCAGGATACACAATCAGTGGTAATGGCACAGCCACCCCAACCTGTACTGCAAATAGTTATACTGTAACCTATAAAGCAAATGGTGGTACAGGTTCGGATCAGACACAATCTGTAACATATAAAGCAAGCTTTACAACCAAAGCATCCAGTACATTTACACGCAGTGGATATACATTTGCTGGATGGGGTGGCAGTTATCCTAAATCCAACACATCGTATACATATAATACAGTTGGAAACACGACATTGAACGCACAATGGTGTCAAAACTGTGCAACTGTATCCAATGGTACATGTTCATTATCTGTTAATGAACAAACTGGGGCATGTACATATACAACAAGTTGCAATTCAGGATACACAATCAGTGGTAATGGCACATATAACCCAAGTTGTACACCAAATACAATTACAATAAACTATAATTCTAATGCAAGTGGTACAACAGGTAGTACATCTGCAACAAGTTGTTCATATGATAGTGCATGTACTGCAAGAACGAACGGATTTACGAATGGTACAAAAAAGTTTAATGGATGGAATACAAAGGCAGATGGTACTGGGACAAGTTATGCAGCAGGTGCAAGCATAAAGAACATCATCGCTACTGGCAGTACTACTTTATATGCTCAATGGACGAACTGTACTGCATGTAGTACTTCCCACGCTTCATGTACATTGACAGCTCCAGCAGGTGTATGTACCTATGCAACAAGTTGTGATACTGGGTATCATGGTGGCACAGCAAATACTTACAACCATTCTTGTACAGCAAATACATATACTGTAACCTATAATTGTAAGAGTGGTGATACTTGCACTGGCACTATGTCAAACAGCAGTCATACATATGACACAGCAAAAAATTTGACAGCAAACGCATTCTCTAATGGTACAAAGAAGTTCTTGGGTTGGACTACATCTGCAACAGGTACGACAGCCACATACACAAATGGTCAAAGTGTAAGCAACTTAACAACTACAAATGGTGGAACGGTTAATTTATATGCTGTATGGGGAACATGTACTGCATGTAGTGCTGGCACAGGTGCGACATGTTCTTTAAGTGCCCCTGCTGGTGTTTGTACATATACTGACGCATGTAAAACAGGATATAATACATTGGTTAATGGCACTGCATATAACCCAAGTTGTACAGCAAAATGTAACACAATAACTTTGAATAATGCGACAAATGGTGGAACCGGTGGAACAACAAAGTTGTATAAATTAAGTGATAACAAAAAATGGTATAGTGATTCTAGTTGTTCAACAGAAGTTACATCTATAACAAAACCAACAAAAACAAATGCTACCTATGCCGGTCATTATAACAGTTCAACTGGTACCACACAATATGTAACATCTGCTGGTGTATTAAGTACAACCTGGACAGTAACAGGAGACGCAACAATATATGCACAGTATAATTGTGGTGCAGGACACACATTAAATAGCAACACCAAAGCATGTGATCCATGTGCCACTGGAACATATAAAGATTCCATAGGTAATGGTACCTGTACACTATGTCCGACTGCATATCCAAATAGTGAACAAAACAGTACAAGTATAAACAACTGTTATTTGTCTACTACTGCCGGTAAATATGTTGCATCAGCTGGTGCTGGACAAACAGACTGTGCATGTGGTGGATATTGTACAGGAGGAATAAAAGTATATTATAATGGTACAGGTGGACGCACAAGTTGTGGTGATGGTAAATATAACGCCTCTACAGGTAGCTCATCTTCTTCGAGTTGTTCTACTGCGGATGCTGGGTATTATGCAACAAATGGATCCTGCCGTGCAACCGCATGTTCTGGTGCAAAGTATCAAGATCAAGCAGGTCAAACATCATGCAAAACATGTCCAACCGCAACATCTTTAAGTTCAATGGTTACAGGGTATGGGTATTGGACCTCTAGTGGAATTCATGATACTGTCAATGGATGTAGAGCAACTTTTGCAGAAAATGATTCAACCGGTAATTATAACCTATCTTGTGGAATTTGTAATGGTGATTATGGTATTACATCGTGCAGTTCTTCAACTTGTATGGCAGGTAATGTAACTTCTTGTGCAGCTGAAAGATATGCACCATACGAAAATCTTACAGCTAATGTTAAGTGGAGTTCAACAGTTGACACAATGTATGGAACCGTGTGCGTACCTGTTGGTGTTGGTTATTATTCTGCTAATGGTGCAACAGAAAGAACAGCATGTACAAACAAACCAAGCAGTAATTCAAGTTATACAGGTTCTGCAACAACAAACGCATGTCCATGGGCATGTAGCACAGGATATAGCACAGATGGTACACAAACTGGTGAAACAACAGGCATAGCGAGCGGAAAAAATTGTACAGCAATCACTTACACGATTACATTCAATAAAAACAATGGTTCTTTTGTTAGTGGTTATACAGCACCATCATCATATACTGTGGCCTCTTCCTCTATAACTTTACCAACGAGTTCGAACATAACACGTGCAGGTTATACATTTGGTGGATGGTATACTTCATCAACATTTAGTGGCAGTGCAGTAACAAGTATCCCAACAGGTTCAACAGGCGATAAGACATATTATGCAAAATGGACAGCAAATACGAACACAATAACGCTGAGTGCGAATGGCGGAAATGGTGGCAAGATAAAGAACACAGCGGTATCATCATCAGCTCAAACAGTAACATTTACATGTACTACAGGTTCTAGCATTAGCTTACCGACATGGAGTTCGACAGATTCTGCAAGTACAACAAGTGTAGTAAAAAGTAATAATGTATTTAAGGGTTGGTCAGATGCAAGCGTAGGTGGTTTAGTAAATCCAACCGAATGTCCGACAAGTAACACAACATATTATGCAAAATGGGAAGCAGCAAGTTGTACAAGTGGTGGTTCTGGTTTGCACTCGTTTACAACCGTTTACGCAATCTCAAGTATCGTATATGAACGTTCTTTTCCTCAGTGCATGGTATCCCATACCGCGGGATCAGATGGCAGGCTTGTTTGTCCAAAAACATGCCGATGCCGTGCGTGCACAGGGGGCAGATGTACGGGTTGTTTATACAGACGAGAGGGGATGGCGGTATTGGCATGAGATGACTCGTGATTTGCGGGGATTGCGAAAAGAGGGATGGAAACCGGATGTGGTACAAGTCAATGTGTTGGATAAAAGCGGATTGTTGGCATGGTGGCTGTGGAAAAGGTTTCATATTCCTTATATTATTGTAGAACATTGGAGTGGTTATCTGCCGGCTAATTATTCTTTTAGAGGTGGTTGGCACGGATGGTTGATGCGTAAAATTGCCCAAGAGGCAAAGTGCATTCTGCCTGTCAGTCAAATGCTGGAAGATGCCATGAAACATTGTGGCATACAAAATGCCAATTGGAAACGCATACATAATGTAGTGGATGATTTCTTTTATGAGGGAGTAAGGGTATTATAACCTGCGTGGTTTTCTTGTTGTATCGGCGCGCGTCTCTTCGAAGGGAAAACAATA
>CALCGS010000127.1 GCA_937901165.1 uncultured Alphaproteobacteria bacterium | reverse complement strand
GTTTTTGTTTTTCCTGTTGTAAGTTTTGTTGGATTTTGTCCAACCAACGCCTTGCTTAAACCACCGGCCCCACCACGCATTCCACGCAACAACCACCATATCAACAAAACACCAAACACAACCGGAAACCATACCCCCAAATAATCCAAGAAAGATTTTGTATTATCAATCGATATAACCGCCCCATTTTCAGCAATTTTTGCCAACAATTCAGGGTCATACGTAATTGTTGCACGATATTCTGTACCATCTTTTAAAACACCACGTGCATCACTTTCACGGATTTTCATAGTTTTTATATCATCAGCACGACGTAAAACATCAGAAAACGACAATTCCAAAGGTTTTCTGGTTTCCATAACCCCATTTTCATTTAACACCTGAACCCCAGCATCATTTTTAACAATAAATGCGCGCAACACAATAAATGCAAATAACAAACCAAAAACCCATAACAACCAAGACGAAGTATCGCGTTTTTTCAAATTATTTATTTTTGTTCTCATTTCTTCTTTTCCTAAATGTTGTTTTTGCACCTTCTGGTACAACTAAAATTTTTTCACCCAATCTACGCAAAGTACAATGTCCCAACGTAAACTTACAATCCCCCTTCAATTTATCCAGTGCATCTGCCAAAGACTTTAATCGTGGCTGATACACATCCCCACCGATATTTTGAATAACAGTGCCTATAAACTTTAATCTAATATCGGGTTCCAGGTCAAATAAAAAAGCATTTGAAAATAAAGCATAATTTTTATACACAACAGATTGCACGTACGCATCTATATCTTTATCCAAAGAATCCCGCAACCTGCCCAAATTTTGTAATGCTAATAAAATCCTAGAATCAGAAATGCCTAATTTTTCATTTAACATGTATCTGTTTTTTCTGATTTTAACACGCGTGTAATGTTCATCAAAATTCATTTCATCAGAAAAATACTTTATATTATTGTCATCACAATACTTTTTTAATTCTGCACGCGGTGTCCACAACAAAGGTCGAACAATTTTAATACCATCACGCACAGACACACGACGCATTGCTGCCAAACCGTAAATTCCACTGCCACGTCCCAAATTCATTAAAAAAGTTTCAATTTGGTCATCCGCCTGATGCGCAACCATCAAACTATCAATCCCATTATCTTTACAATAATCCGTCATCATTTTATATCGTGCATCACGTGCAGCGGCTTCCAATCCAGTGGTGGGTTTTTCCCCAGTCCAATAAAATACCCGACAATCAACATGTAATTTTTCGCACAAATCACGAACATATTGCGTTTCTATATCCGCAGCAGCACGCAATCCGTGATTTACATGCAACGCAACAATATCCATGTTTAATTTAGCCAACCAAACCAACAAACACACAGAATCAACACCACCGCTTACCGCAACGGCGATTTTTTTCCCATTATAAAAACGCATAAAATCTGCAAAATTTTGATTCATAATAGGTTTATTTTATGATATAATTGCAAAAAATAAAGGAAAAAATATGAAACCAACAAAAAAAACAACAAAAACAACAAAAAATAGTTCTACAAAAAAACAGAAATCTTGTACAGGAAAACACCGTATAAAATCTGTTGCTGTTTATTGCAGTCATCAATTTGGTAACGACCGTCAATATGCACGCGATGCATCACAAATTGGCGAATTATTGGCACGCAATAATATCGACATTGTATTTGGTGGGGGCGACGTTGGTTTAATGGGCGAAGTTGCAACAACCGCACTTGATAATGGCGGACGTGTAATCGGTGTATCAACCGAAGATTTGGTAAACAGTCAGGAACCAGTACACGACAGAATCAAGGTTGAAATCGTATCTGGATTAAACGTAAGAAAACAACGTATGTATGAAATGGCGGATGCTTTCATCATTTTGCCTGGCGGAATTGGGACATTAAACGAAGTAACCGATATTTTAACAATGCAACAAATTGGTGAATCCAAAAAACCTATATTCTTTTTAAATTCTTGTCATTTTTGGGATTTGTTCAGTTTGCAATTTGTACACATGATACATAACGGTTTTATTGAAAATGCCAAGGATTTCAGTGCCAATATGTTTGCACACCCTGACGAACTGATAAAAAAGATACTAGAATATAACAACTAAAAAAACGCCATCATGGCGTTTTTTTAATCTTTTGGAATTGATACAATCTTTTTTCGTGCCGTTTCACCACGAATGATTTTAATTTTTGACTTTGGCACATCAAAATATTCTGCCAACATTTTCACAACCGCAGAATTAGCATCCCCATCAGTTGGTGCCGCTGTTGTATGTATTTTTAACATTCCATCTGGCGATTTATCTATTTTGTTTTGCTTTGCACGCGGAACAACAGAAACATTTATTATCATTTATTGTCCCACAAATTCAACCAATGTCTTGTTAGGTTTTCCAGCAACCAAATGTAAATGAAAATGAAAAACAGACTGTTTAATAAAAGGTGCATCCGCCCCAGCATTTGATAAAATATTAAAATTACCACTTATGCCCAAAATATCTGCTGTTTTAATAAAGCAGTCCCAAAATCCCAATTTTTCAGCATCAGACGCATTTTTATTAAAATCCAAGATATTTTGATATTCGCCCTTTGGAATAACAAGTACATGCTTTTCAAAACAAGGTTCGACATCAAAAAAAGACATAGCATAATCATTTTCATATATTTTTTTAGAATTTATTTCACCACGAATAATTTTTGCAAAAACATTATTTTTATCGTACATTAAAAACACCTTTATTTTTTACATATAATATAATAATACGAAAAAAGCATCTTGAAAAGCAGATTTTTATTACTATATTGTACGCGTATGAAAACATAAAAGGAGATTTTATTATGTTTCAACCTTTGAATAATTATGTTTTACTAGAAAGAATCGAAGAAGAAAATAAAACTG
>CALCGS010000126.1 GCA_937901165.1 uncultured Alphaproteobacteria bacterium | reverse complement strand
TCGTGGTTGATGAAAACATGAAGAGATTTACAGTATGTGGTTCCAACGATTTAAGAACAGGAAACCCAGATATCGTAGAAATGAGCAAGGTTACAGACTGCGTTTTCACAATTGATGAAGACAAGACTGAAATCTTAAAGCAGGATGCAGATGGCAAGGAATCAAGCTACGAACCAAAGAGATTCGAATGCGAATACAAGTTCAAGGTTACTATTCTTGTTGCTCACAAGTATTTCGATGATATGTATTTCGACCTTACTAACAGTGCCATTGAAAAAGAGCACTATGAATACAAGGAAGATGGTTCATATACAATGACTCTCAATCCTAACTTTGACAAGTATGTTCAGATGGGTAATGAAATCGTTACTGTTCAAAATTTGAAAGTATTTGGAACAGATGACGCTGAAAACTTAATCTTTGTAGAAGGCGCAGTTCCAGGCGCGAATGGAACATTCGTGTTGGTTACAGATGCTGTAAAGAAAGAACACAAAGATTTGCCAGTTCCAACAGTTGTTGCGAAAGCAGAAGAAAAAGCTGTTGAAGCTGAAACAGTAGCAACAACAGAAACTGTTGCGGAATAATAAAGGCGACAGAAGGTGAATAAAATGCAAGTAGATATTATTAATTTTGATGGTAAATCGGTCGGTAAGGTTGATTTGCAAGATTCTATATTTGGTGTTTCACCACGTGCCGATATTTTGCATCGTGTTGTCACTTGGCAACGTGCAAAATCACGCGCAGGTACACATGCTGTAAAAACTGTATCTGATGTTGCGGGTAGTGGTCGTAAAGCATTTAAGCAAAAGAAAACAGGTAATGCACGTCAAGGTGAAAAATATAATGTTCACATGCGTGGCGGTGGTGTTGTTCATGGACCAGTTGTTCGTGATCACAGCATTGATTTACCAAAGAAAATTCGTTCTTTGGGCTTGAAAATGGCTTTGACATCAAAATTGCAAGATGGTAGTTTGATAGTTATTGAATCTGAAAAATTGTCTGCGCCAAAAACAGGTGCTTTTGCAAAGCAATTGAAAAAATTGAATTTGACATCTGCTTTGTTTGTTGGGGCAACAGATTTAGATGAAAATTTCAAAAAATCTGCGGCAAATATTGCTAATATTGATGTTTTGCCAACGATTGGTTTGAATGTTTTGGATATATTGAAACATGAAAAATTGGTTTTGACTGCTGATGCTGTCAAATCAGTGGAAGCCAGATTGGCATAAATCAAAAGGTTGTAGTTATGGCAGAAAAAAAAGTAAATTCAGAAAAGAAAATCGTTGCGACAGCCGGTATTTATGATATACTGGTTAGACCAATTATTTCAGAAAAGTCTGCAAAAATATCTGAAAGTAATGGCATTGTGTTCGAAGTTGCTAAAAAAGCAACAAAGACAGATGTTGCACGTGCAGTTGAAGTAATATACAATGTAAAACCAACCAAGGTTAACATTGTTGTTGTTAAAGGAAAAGTTAAAACTTTCCGTGGACGTGGTACAGGAACGCAACGTGATGTAAAAAAAGCATATATTTCTTTGCCAGCAGATGCAAAATTGGATTTGGCTGTATAAGAAGTATGAAGTAAAACTGTTTTGACAGAGAACCTTGTGGATAGGTGTTATTGTCAAAATAAAACAAAGGTAAAAAAAATGGCATTGAAACATTATAAGCCTACAACACCAGGTAATCGTGGATTGACCCAAGTTGATCGTAGCGATTTGTATCGTGGTGCGCCAGAAAAGGCTTTGACAGTTGGCTTAAAGTCCAAAGGTGGACGTAATAATTTTGGGCATGTGACGGTTATGCACCAAGGTGGTGGTCATAAACGTTCATATCGTTTAATTGACTTTAAACGTAAAAAAGCGGGTATTCCTGCAACAGTTGTTCGTTTGGAATATGATCCAAATCGTACTGCTTTTATTGCGTTGATTGAATACAAAGATGGTATTCGTTCTTATATTTTGGCACCACGTGATTTGAAAGTTGGTGATGTTGTTATTTCTGGTGAACGTGAAGATATTAAACCAGGAAATGCGATGCCATTGAAAAATATGCCAATTGGTACAATTGTGCATAATGTTGAATTGAAACCTGGTGCTGGCGGTCAATTGGCGCGTAGTGCAGGTTGTTATGCCCAATTAATGGGTAAAGATGGTGTGTATGCACAGATAAAGATGAACAGCGGTGAGTTGCGCAAAGTTCATTCTGATTGTTTGGCGACAGTTGGTAGTGTTTCTAACCCTGATCAACGTAACGTCAATTTGGGAAAGGCAGGTCGTGCACGTTGGTTGGGTATTCGCCCATCTGTTCGTGGTATGGCTATGAATCCAAACGATCACCCAATGGGTGGTGGTAATGGACATTCCAAAGGACATGAACCAGTATCCCGTACAGGTATTCCAGCCAAGGGATATCGTACCCGTAGCAATAAACGTACTGCAAAGATGATAATTCGTAGCAGACATTTGGCAAAGAAAAAATAATTAAAAAAACGGAGTAATTGATGTCTCGTTCAGTATGGAAAGGTCCTTATATTCATCCGTCAATTTTGAAAAAAGTTGCGGCTGCAATAGAAAAGGATAATCGTAAACCGATTAAAACTTGGTCCCGTGGTAGTACTATTGTACCACCAATGGTTGGTTTAACATTTGAAGTTCATAATGGTAATAAATTTATCCCTGTGTCTATCGTAGAAGATATGATTGGACATAAATTGGGTGAATTTGCTCCAACACGTACTTTCAAAGGTCATGCAGCAAATAAAAAAGCCGCAGCGGCAAAGAAATAATTCTGATTAAAGGGTGAAAGTTATGACAACTACTAGATATGGAATAAAAGATAATCAGGTGCGTGCATTCAATAAAATGATTCGTATCAGTCATCAAAAATTAAATTTGGTTTGTGATATGGTTCGTGGTTTGCCTGTTGATCGTGCCGTAGATGTCTTGAAATTTTCGAAAAAACGCGTTTCAGATGAAGTATTAAAAACTTTGTTGTCTGCTGTTGCAAATGCAGAACACAATAAAAATTTACCTGTCGATTCTTTATTTGTTAAAGAAATTTGGTGTGGTAAAGCATTGACTATGAAACGTATTATGGCTGGTCCACGTGGCAGTGCACGTCCTATTTTGAAACCTTTTTCTAATTTGACTATCATATTAGAATCTGGGAATGCGCCTGTTAAAAAGACAGCAAAAAAAGAAACCAAAAATAAATAATAAAAGGTAATAAAATGGGACAGAAAGTATCACCAATTTCATTACGCGAATTTATAAACAAAATCACTGATTCTCGTTGGATTGCGGGAAAGAAAGATTATGCTAATTTATTGGCAGAAGATATTAAAATTCGCAAATTTATTGAAAAGAAATTGAAAAAAGCAGGTTTGGCAAAAGTTGTTGTAGAACGCTTTGCAAAAAAAGTTGTTGTTACAATTCATACTTCCAGACCAGGTATGATTATCGGTAAAAACGGTGCAGATATAGAAACATTACGTAATGATATTAAAAAATTGGTTAAAAATGACCAAGTTGTTGTTAATATCTATGAAGTACGTCGTCCTGATTTGAATGCTCAATTAGTTGCACAGAGCATTGCACAACAAATCGAAGGTCGTGTTTCTTTCAAACGTGCTATGAAAAAAGCAGTGCAAAATGCACAAAAGGCAGGGGCACAAGGTATTAAAGTTATGTGTTCGGGTCGTTTGAATGGTGCTGAAATTGCACGTAGTGAACAAATTCGTGAAGGTCGTATTCCTTTGCATACATTGCGTGCTGATATTGATTATGCTGCAATTCAAGCAAAAACAACATACGGTGTTATCGGCGTAAAAGTCTGGATTTACACAGGTGATGTTGTTAATAAGGAAAAGTTGGCATCAGAAATGGCACGTCCAACAGAATATGCTGGAACTAGCGAAAGAAAAAGTAAGTAATAGAATAAAAGGTTTTAATCATGTTAATGCCAAATAAAACAAAATTTCGCAAACAACACAAAGGCCGTATTCACGGCGTCGCCAAAGGCGGCAGCGAATTAGCATTCGGTTCGTTTGGACTGAAAGCAATGACACCAGAACGTATCACAGCACGTCAAATAGAATCAGCACGTCGTGCAATTACCCGTCATATGAAACGTATGGGAAAATTATGGATTCGTATATTCCCAGATGTTCCTGTGACAACAAAACCTGCACAGGTTCGTATGGGTAAGGGTAAAGGTGCGGTTGAATATTGGATTTGCCGTGTAAAACCTGGTCGTATCATGTTTGAATTGGATGGTGTTAAACCAGAAGTTGCATATCAAGCGTTTGCTTTGGCTGCGGCTAAATTACCAATTAAAACAAAAGTTGTTGAACGTAAAGTCAACTAATTTAAATAAAAGGTAGCAAAGATGGCAGAAAAAAAATTAGAAAAAGAAAGTCTGACACAAGAAGCATTGCAAAGTAAATTGGTTGATTTGAAAAAAGAACAAATGAATCAACGCTTTCAATTATCGGCTGGTCAGATGCCAAAAACCCATGTTTTGCGTCAAACAAGACGTGAAATTGCACGTGTTAAAACAAAATTAAACGCGTCAAAAAAATAAACTGCTGATTTTGGTTGTTTTTTGAAAAAAAATGTTATATCATTCAAAGTCAGTTGAAAGTGTAAACAAAAAAATCAGTAAAAAACTGGTTTAAGATAGAGGATACAGTTATGCCAAAACGTATACTGCAAGGAACAGTTAAAAGTACAGCAAATGACAAAACAGTCGTTGTAGAAGTAGAACGTCGTTTTCGTCATCCTTTGTATGGTAAGTTCGTAAAGCAGAATAAAAAATATAAGGCACACGATGAAAACAACGAATATAAGGTTGGTGAAATCGTTGCTATTGAAGAACATCGTCCAATTTCCAAAACAAAAACTTGGATTGTAAAAGGACGCGTAGGCGTTTCTAAGGATGGTTCAGTAGAAGTGGCTGATTAATTATTGGTCACTAAACGGATTCTTTGAGGATTTATAAAATCAGTCGGAATCCATTAACAAAGCCACAGGGGATTGCCTTGTGTGCAGGAAAACAAAGGTAATGTTATGATTCAAAATGAAACAGTTATGACGGTTGCTGACAATTCTGGTGCACGTAAAGCATTGTGCATCAAGGTTTTGGGTGGTTCACATCGTCGTTATGCAACAGTTGGTGATAAAATCGTTGTTGCTATTAAAGAAGCCATTCCACGTGGTAAAGTTCAAAAAGGAACTGTTCAACGTGCGATTATTGTTCGTACAAAGTTCCCTGTAAAACGTCCAGATGGTTCAATCATTCGTTTCGATGATAATGCGGTTGTTTTAATCAATAAAAATAACTTTGAACCAATTGGTACACGTATTTTTGGACCAATCGCACGTGAGGTTCGTCGTAAATATGATGTGCAAAAAATCGTGTCTTTGGCACCAGAAGTAATATAACAATGGATTGACACAAAAGGGTTGAAAAATGAAAATTAGAAAAGGCGACGAAGTCGTAGTTATTTCAGGAAAGTATAAAGGCGTTAAAGGCAAAGTGCTGGAAGCGCGTGCTGCTGAATCTCGCGTTGTGGTTGAAGGTGTCAATCGTCATAAATGGCACATAAAACCAACACAAGAACAAGCAGGTCATATCATAGACCGTGAAGCACCAATTCATGTGTCTAATGTTGCTTTGGTTGATCCAAAAACAAAAAAAGCAACGCGTGTTGGATATAAAATAGAACAGGGCAAAAAAGTTCGTGTTTCAAAAAAATCCGGTGCAGAGTTATAAATAATTGTTTCCGCTGTTACGGAAATTAAACGTTAAGGATAAAAAAATGCAAAGCAGATTGCGTGAAATTTATGAAAAAGAAGTTGTACCTGAATTGTGCAAAGAATTTGGGTATAAAAATTCGTTGGCAGTGCCAAAATTATCAAAAATTGTTTTGAATATGGGCGTTGGTGAAGCTGTGTCTGATAAAAAGAAATTGGATGCTGCTGTTGCTGATTTGACAGCTATTGCTGCACAAAAGCCAATTGTGACACATGCAAAGAAATCTATTGCTACATATCGTTTACGTGAAGGTCAGGCTATTGGTACCAAGGTGACTTTACGTGGTAAAAGAATGTATGATTTCTTGGATAAATTGATTACTGTGGCTTTGCCACGTGTTAAAGATTTTCGCGGATTGTCAAAATCAAAGTTTGATGGTCGTGGAAATTATGCCTTTGGAATCAAAGAACATTTGATATTCCCTGAAATATCTGTGGATAAAATTGATTCTATTCGTGGTATGGATATTGTTATCGCTACAACAGCGAAAACAGATGATGAAGCACGTGCATTGCTGATAAAAATCGGCTTGCCATTGGTATTGAAATAACAGTAAGGAATAAAGATGGCTAAATTATCGTTGATAAATAAGCAACAAAAACGTGAAAAAATGGTTGCTAAATATGCTAAAAAACGTGAAGCAATCAAGGCGAAAATGTCGGTTAATGCAACACCTGATGAACGTATGGATGCGATGAAGAAATTGGCAAAATTGCCACGTAATTCAAATCCAACACGTTTGCACAATCGTTGTTCTGTGACGGGACGTGCACGTGGATATTCACGTTTGTTTGGTTTGTGTCGTCAACAGGTTCGTACAATGGCATCCGAAGGTAAATTGCCAGGTGTACGTAAATCTAGTTGGTAAAAAGAATCCCAGTTGTGGACAATGCAACTGGATGGTAATGTGGGATAACCACAATTAAGGAGTATAAAGATGTCATTATCACACCCAATCGGAGATATGCTGACACGTATTCGTAACGGTCAGAATGCCGGTAAAGAATTTGTAACTGTTCCTAACAGTAAATTGCGTGCAGCAGTTTTGACTGTGTTAAAGGAAGAAGGTTTTATTACTGATTTTCGTAAAGAACAAATTGACGAACATCGTGCTAATTTGGTTATAGAATTGAAATATAACGCGGGTAATGGTGCAATTCAAGAAATTACAATTGTTTCTAAGCCTGGTCGTCGTGTTTATTCAAGTTGTGCCAAAATGCCACGTGTTTTGAATGGTTTGGGAATTGCAATTGTTTCAACACCACATGGCGTTATGACTGATCACAAGGCACGTTTGATGAACGTTGGTGGCGAAGTTTTGTGCAAAGTTATATAATAGAAGTAAGGATGAAAAAATGTCTCGTGCAGGAAAATATCCAGTAAAATTAAAAGATGGTGTATCGGCGGCTATTGTTGATAATGCCATAGTAGTAAAAGGCCCAAAGGGTGAATTGAAAATTGCAAACGACACAAAGAACGCTGGTTTGGTTGATGTTAAAATTGAAGCAGGCCAAGTTGTTGTAACACCAAAAGATGCAGAAGATAAAACTTCTCGTGCTATGTGGGGAACAATGACACGTAATATTCGTAGTGCTGTTGAAGGTGTTACAAATGGTTTTGCAAAGTCTATGTATATGAATGGTGTTGGTTATAAAGCATCTGTTAGTGGTAATAAATTTACTTTGGTTGTTGGTTTTTCTCATGATGTAGTTATGGAAATACCAAACGGTTTAACAGTTGAAATGGGTGATAAACCAACAGAATTTACTATCAAAGGCGTTGATAAATGCTTGTTGGGATTGTTTGCTGATAAAATTCACAAAATCCGTAAAGCAGATCCTTATAAGGGTAAAGGTATCTTTTATAAGGGTGAACATGTACGTCGCAAAGAAGGTAAAAAGAAATAATAGGTAATTTCCGCTGTTACGGAAATTGAAAAAAAGGAATAAAAAATGTTAAGACATTTATCTACAGAAGAAAGACGCAAGTTGGTAAACCGCAATGCGTTGAAAAGAAAAAATCCTGGAAAAATTCGTTTGTCTGTTTTTCGTTCAGGACGTCATATTGAAATTCAAGCTATTGATGATGTAAAGGGACATACATTGTGTTCTGCTTCGTCAAAAGAAAAAGGATTTGCCGGTAATGGTTGGAACATTGCTGGGGCTGAATTGGTTGGCAAAGCATTTGCAGAACGTGCAGTTAAGGCTGGTATCGCTGACAATTGTTATTTTGATCGTGGTGCATTTCTTTATCACGGTCGTGTAAAAGCACTGTGTGAAGCAATTCGCGCAGGTGGTGTTAGAATTTAATTGGTATAAACGGAGATTATAATGGCACGTTTTGATGATAAAAAATTGCAGACAGATAATTTGGTAGATAAATTAGTTTCTATCAACCGTGTATCTAAGACTGTAAAAGGTGGACGTAATATGTCTTTCGCTGCGTTGGTTGTTGTTGGCGACAAGGCTGGACGCGTTGGTTTTGGTAAAGGTAAGGCTTTGGAAGTTCAGGCTGCTGTTCAAAAGGCAACCAAGGCTGCAAAAGCAAGAATGATACGTGTTCCTTTGAAAGAAGGTCGTACATTGCATCATGATATTTCTTCTAAATATGGTGCAAGTAAATTAGTTGTTCGTAGTGCTGTTCCTGGTACTGGAATTATTGCTGGTGGTGCATTGCGTTCTGTATTTGATTGTTTGGGCGTACAAGACGTTGTTGTGAAATCACAAGGTTCTAATAATCCAAACAATATGGTACGTGCAGTATTTTCGGCTTTTGCAAAAATGAATTCACCAAAGACAGTTGCAGCACGTCGTGGTAAAACGGTTGCTGAAATTATTGCTGGACGTGATGGCAAAAAAGTTGAAGCTGTTGCGGAAGAAAAATAATTGCTTGATAAACAAGAGGGTATAAAATGGCTAAAATAGTTGTTAAACAAGTAAAAAGCATTATAGGCCGTCCTGAATGTCAACGCAAAGTTGTTTTGGCATTGGGATTGGGACGTATTGGCAAACAAAAAGAAGTTGATGATTCTGCTGCTGTGCGTGGTATGGTTGCACGTGTTGCACATTTGGTAGAAATCGTTGAAAAATAATAAAATAAGACCGAGTACACAAATAGTGTGCGTATAGATTATGAATGTAATCGTAGGATAAAAGGATAAAAAATGAAACTTAATGCATTGATGGATAATTATGGTGCACGTTCTGATATTAAACGTGTAGGTCGTGGGTTGGCATGTGGATATGGAAAAACTTGTGGTCGTGGAACCAAGGGACAAAAAGCTCGTGCTGGTTCACGTAAACAGGCGACTTTCCAAGGTGGTCAAATGCCTATTTTACGTCGTTTTCCAAAATTTGGTTTTAACAGTCCTTTTGCAAAAGAATATGTGACAATTAATTTGGGTGATATTGAAAAATTTATTGCCGCTGGTAAGATTGATGCAAAATCTGTTATTACTATTGATTCTTTGTTAAATGCAAAAATTATCAATCGCAGATTGTCTGGATTGAAAGTTTTGGCAAAAGGTGAAATAAAATCTGCTGTGAACATTATTGCTGATAAGTGGTCAAAAACTGCGGAAGAAGCAATTGTTAAAGCAGGTGGTTCTATCAAAAACAAATAATTTAATTTTGCATCTGGTTTTGTGCCAGATGCAATTCAATTAAAAGTTAACGCGCATGAATTTTATAAAAAAATATTTCACTAATCTTAGCGATTTGCAAAAACGCATTTTATTTACGTTGGGGGCGTTGATTGTTTATCGTATTGGTTCTTTTATTCCATTGCCTGGGGTGAACGCTTCGGCTGTTTTACATCTGTTCCAAGGTGAGGGCAGTGGAATGATGGGGATGTTTGATATGTTTTCAGGCGGTTCTTTGTCGCGTATGTCTGTTTTGGCGTTGAATATTTTCCCATACATTTCCGCATCGATTGTTTTACAGTTGTTGACTGCAACTAGTAAATCTTTGACAGATTTGCGTAAAGAAGGTGAGTCGGGACGTGTAAAAATAAATCAATATACGCGTTATTTGGCTGTTGGATTGGCGTTGGTTCAAGGTTGGGCAGTTATTCGTGGATTGGAATCTATGTCACCGGTTAATGGTGTGCCGGCTGTTGTAAATCCAGGGTTTGCGTTTGAATTGTCGGCATTGATTGCGTTGGTTGGTGGAACTGTGTTTGTTATGTGGTTGGCAGAACAAATAACTGCACGTGGTGTTGGCCAAGGGGCATCATTGCTTATTTTTACAGGAATTATCGCAGAATTGCCAGGTGGAATTGGTAAAATATTTTCATTGGGGTCTGTGGGGCAACTATCCCCAGCGATGATTGCGTTGATTGTTGTGTTTGTTGTTGGTATTGTTGCGTTGATTGCATTTTTTGAATTAGCACAACGTCGTATTCAAATTTTATATCCGCGTCAGGTTATGTCCACAGGTGTTGTAAATACAAATGCTTCTTATTTACCAATCAAGGTAAATATGTCTGGGGTTATGGGTCCTGTATTTGCATCGAGTATTATGATGTTGCCTGCGTTTGTGCAAAGATTTGTTCAAAGTGAAAATTTGGTTGTACAAAATGTTATGGCTTTCTTTACTTATGGTGCTTGGTCGTACATTGTGTTGTACACTTTATTGATTGTGTTTTTTGCTTTCTTCCAAACGGCAGTGGTATTTAATTCAGAAGAAACAAGTAATAATTTGAAAAATGCTGGTGGATATATCCCTGGTGTTAGACCTGGTGAACAAACCATGCAGTATTTGGATTCTGTGGTGTCGCGTACCACAACAATAGGTGTTGCCTATTTGATAGTTGTTTGTGTATTACCAATTATATTGAGTACACATATGGGGGTACCTTTGACGATTGGTGGAACCAGTGTACTTATCGTTGCAGGTGTTGTTTTGGATACAACAAATCAAGTACAATCCTATTTGGTTGCTAAACGGTATAGTGGGGTTGTTGGAAAAACTGCAAAGAAGGGGCGTTTTAGAGGGTAATCCCAAAAACGATAAAACAAAGATTTGACTTTTGTTGTTTTTTGTATAAAATTATTCAACAAAAGCGAATGTTTCAAAATTCTGGACGGCAGAGTTTTGAGTCTGTAACTAAAATGATGGAAACATCATAAAATAAAAAAGGAAAATAAAAGATGGCACGTATAGCAGGTGTTAACATCCCATCAGAAAAACGTATTGAAATTGCGTTGCAATACATTCATGGTATTGGACCAGCAAAGTCTGCGCAAATTTGCAAGGCTTTGAAATTAAAAGATGGTTTGCGCGCAAAAGATTTGACTGATGAAGATGTTGTAAAAATTTCTAATTACATAGAAAAAAACTTCAAGGTAGAAGGTGATGTTCGTCGTGAAGTTGCGATGAATATTAAACGTTTACAGGATTTAAAAACTTATCGTGGTGTTCGTCATCGTAATCGTTTGCCGGTTCGTGGTCAACGTACACAGACAAATGCACGTACACGTAAGGGTAAACGTGTTGTTGTTGCTGGATCTGCAACAAAGGGTAAATAATTTTAACAGGGTAGAGATTAACACGATAGTTAATTGAAGACATCTAATTAAAAGGTATAAAAATGGCAGTTACAAAAGCTAGAAAAAAAGTTGTAAAAAAAGTATCGCATGGTATTGCACATGTTGTTGCAACAAATAATAATACACGTATAACAATTACAGACCCATCAGGTGCTGTGTTGACTTGGGCAACAGCAGGGGCAAATAATTTTAAAGGTGCAAAAAAATCTACACCATTTGCTGCTGGTATGGCTGGTACAGGTTTCTTTATCTGGTACGGTGGAAATAACCCTGGAAATGTTCTTTCTTTGATTGGTATTTACATTTGTTATGGTTTCATTATGGGTATTGGTCTTGGTACAGGATATTTAAGTCCAGTAAAGACTTTAATGCTTTGGTTCAAAGATAAAAAAGGTTTGGCTACAGGTCTTGCAGTTGCAGGTTTTGGTGGAGCAAAAGCTATTGCCAGTCCAATTATGCAGTCAATGCTTGCTAACCTTGGAGAAGGCGGAATTTACAAAATGTTCTATATTCTTGCAGGAATTTATTTTGTAATGATGTTTATAGGTCACTTGCTTCTTGCAAAACCAGCTGATTGGGTTGAGCCACAGCAGAAATCTAAAGACGAAGGAATTCTTGCAACACTTAAACGAGAGCCAATTACAAGTTATATTGGAATCTGGTTAATGTTCTACATCAATATTACTTGTGGTCTTGCTTTAATCTCACAGGAAAAAATGATTGTTAAATGTATTGGACTTGCCTCTTCAGTAGGAATCATTTCTACAATTTCTGCAATTTTCAATGCAGGTGGACGTTTAGGCTTTAGTGCATGGGCAGATAAATTAAAAGATAGAAACACAATTTACAAATTGATTTTTATTCTTTCAATTGTATTTACAGTTCTTGTAATGGTAACTGGTGGTATTAAAAACGGAGACGGAAACATTATCCTTGTTATCCTTGTACTTGCTCTGATTTTCTTTGTAAATGCAGGTTATGGTGGCGGATT
>CALCGS010000125.1 GCA_937901165.1 uncultured Alphaproteobacteria bacterium | reverse complement strand
AAGAATATTATCCTAGTAATTATGACTTCTGGAGTGATGCAGAAACAAATGTATGCAATATTGATCTTGAAAGGTACTATGAACCACGTGTTTATTATGGTGAACTGAATGATCTTGATGATTTGGCATCAGCAATATCAAGTGTACTGTATCCACCTATTTCCTCTATTAGTCGGTGCGAGGACCTGCCTTCACGACCGAATCCGAGTATTAATACTTTTTTTTCATTAACTAATTCGCTTATTGTGTTTCTCATTGTACTTCCTAACTGACAAAATGATTACAAAAACCAGGTATCTGTATTCGTTGAAGAAATGCTGGAAGCCCCTGCAGAAAGGAGTGCCATAACATCCTCCTTATCTGAAACTAAACCTCCGGCTATAACAGGACATTTTGCCAGGCCAACAATTTTATGAACGACCTTGGGCATTGGTCCTGGAAGAACTTCTATAATATCTGGTTTCGTTGTTTTCATTTGTTTTTCTATATTTTCAGTTTTATAAGCAGCATAAGGAGTTATTGGACCTAAAATTTTAGCGTCTTTCCCTTTAAATTTTTGTTTAAGCAAATCCATAGCGTATTCGATATTAACATCCAAATTATTTTGGGATTTACTTCTAAAAGATATGCAACATAAATAACTAAATGGAGGGTAATTTTGCATCTTACGATTCGCCATTTCTGTCATAAAGAATTGAGCATAATTTTGTTTCGCTGCAAGAGTTATCGCATAGTGCGTTGGCATATATGTTTGCACGATTGCGCCAATATTTTTTTGTCTTTTTGCACGCCCGTATGGGTGTTTTGTATTAGCGTTATTATAAATTTGTATTATTGATTTGTTATAAAAAACTAAGGATAAAAAAATGGACTTAAAGCCAACAAAAACTCTGTCTGGGTTTATAGAATTATTACCAACACAACAACGTTGTTTCGATGAATGTGTTGCGCGTATGCAAAAAGTATTGCGTACATCTGGATTTTCAAGATTGGATTTGCCTGCGATTGAACGTGCAGAAGTTTTAACCGATAAAGACAATTGGGATGAAATTGAAACACAAATGTTTTTATTTCAAAAAGGTGATACAAAAATGGGATTGCGTTATGATGGTACTGTCGGGTTATCCAGATATGTTGCTGGTCATATGAATGATTTGGTTTTTCCTTTTCGTGCATATCAATTTGCGCGCAATTATCGTGGTGAACGTCCACAGCGTGGTCGTTATCGTGAATTTTATCAAATGGATATTGATATTTTGGGTGTAAATTCTTTGTCAAATAATTATGATGCCGAAGTTGTTGCGACTTTATCAAAAATGTACGCTTCTATTGAAGATATTGTTGGTAAAATAAAAATAAAGATAGGTAGTCGCAAATTTTGGAATGCTATTTTTGAGTATCTTGAATTGACACCAGAACAAATTAGAAATACTTTTATTTTGATTGATAAAAAAGACAAAATAAATGACTTTATGGATGGTTTAATAGAGTTTGTTGGCGAAAATAACGCAAATCAAATAAATACTGTATTTACAAATGGTTATAAATCGTTTTTAAACAAGAGTGAAAACTTGACGACTGCCATAACAGAGATAGATGATTTTATGAATGTTTTATCTGGTATGGGGGTTGATAATGCGGAAATAGATATGTCGGTTATGCGTGGACATGCGTACTATACAGGATTTGTATTTGAATTCTTTTCTGTAAAGTATCCAGAGATGTCTGCTGTTGGTGGCGGTGGTCGGTATGATGGTTTGGTTTCAAAGTTTTCTAAAACGCCTGTTGTTGGCGTTGGAGCTTCGGTTGGCGTGTCGCGTTTGTTGGTATCTCTGATGGAAGAAGGCAAAATAGATTTGACAAGATTTGAACGGCCAATTGATGTCGCTGTTTTGGTTATGGGTGATAAAAATGTTGCTTATGCGTGTTCCGTTGTGTCGGCGTTGCGTAATGAAAATGTTGCCACTGTTGCGTATTTGGATGCGGATAAAAAGTTTAAAAACCAAATTGAATATGCTGATAAAATAAAGGCAAAATTCAGTGTGATAATTGGCGATGATGAATTAAAAGATAATGTTGTTGCATTGAAAAATATGCAAAATGGCGAACAAAAAACATTGTCCTTGTCAGAGGCAATAAATTACATAAAAGGTTAATGTCATGATTATAGAAGAAAAATTACGCGACATTCAAAAAAAAGCCGCCGAAATAGAAAAACAGATGAATTCTGGTAACGTTTCTGGTGATGAATTAACCAAGATGTCAAAAGAATATTCAAGATTGTCGGAAATATTGCCTTTGATAAACGAATATTTTCAAATTGTTCAAGGAATTGCTGATGCAACTGAGATGGAACAAGATTCAGAATTGCATTCTGTTGCGGTTGAACAATTGGTAGAGTTAAAAAAACTTTTGCCCGATATTGAAAAAAAACTTCAAATTGCGTTGTTGCCACGTGATGATGCTGATGATAATAGTGTTATTATGGAAATTCGTGCGGGTGTTGGTGGTGAAGAATCTGCCTTGTTTGCGGGCGATTTGTTTAATCAATATAAATCATATGCTTTGCGACATGGCTGGAAAATTGAGATTGTTGAAGAAAATGCTACGTCATTACGCGGATATAAAGAGGTAGTGTTTAAAATAGATGGTGCTGGTGCGTATGCGCGTATGAAATTTGAATCTGGAATTCATCGTGTTCAACGTGTTCCGGAAACAGAGGCTGGCGGTCGTATTCATACCAGTGCTGCGTCTGTTGCAGTTATGCCTGAAGCAAAAGATATTGATGTTGTGATTGATGACAAAGATATTCGTATTGATATTTATCGTTCTTCGGGTGCAGGTGGTCAGCACGTGAATAAAACTGATAGTGCGATACGTATTACCCATTTTCCGACAGGTATAGTTGTGACGTGTCAAAATGAACGTAGTCAGTTTCAAAACAAAGCAACTGCCATGTCTGTGCTTCGGTCAAAATTATACGAAAAACAAAGACTTGAACAAATGAATGCAAGTAATGCTTCGCGTAGAAGTATGGTTGGTTCGGGGGATAGAAGTGAAAAAATAAGAACGTATAATTTTCCAGAACAACGCGTGACAGATCATCGTATAAAATTAACTCTGTATAAATTGGATGATATTTTGGCAGGTGGTGAAGGCTTGGATGAAATGATTGATGCGCTTATTGCGGCGGACCAATTGGAGCAATTGTCAAATATGGAATAATTTGTATATCTGTATTGTAAAAATGCCCAGTTTTGGGCGTTTTTTTATTGATGTGGTGTTACATAAAAAACTTGGTTTTTATGTGCTGCCCTGGGGCGATTTTGACGGTTTTACAAAAATCACCAGAATGCCCGGGAATCCGGCAAAAAAACAACAATTTCACAAAAATGCAAAATTATCAAAAAAAGGTTGGACAAAAACCAAGGTTTATGATATACTTTTTATATGAAAAAAATGTGGGAGATAATGGAAAAAATACAATATGTTTTTAATGAAGTAAAGCACTTGTTTTGTGCTGTTTTTATGGTGTTTGCTGTAATTTTTTCTGGTAATGCGTTTGGTGCAGTGTGTGCGTCGGGTGAATATGATGATGTTGGGGTGTGTAAAACCTGTGATATGGGGTATTATTGTGTTGAAGATATAAAATATCAATGTGAATCTGGTAAAATAACGGCTGTTTCTGGTGCGTCAGATGTATCACAATGTGAAAATCCTGAATTTGTTTTAACTACAACTGCTTTGAAGGCTGGGGATAGAATTCAATTTAAAATGTCTGCAGTGGGGGAATTTGTTGTCGATTGGGGTGATGGTACTGCACCGCAAACAATAATTCGTACTGGTACAAAAAACGAAACGTATTCACATTCTTATACGAATGCAGGAACTTATGTTGTTGGTATATCGGGTCAGGCAACGGGGTATTCGACGAATGAAAAAGATGCGGTGATTAGTTTTGCGGATAATAATTTGATTTCTGGAATCTCTGGATCACTTGGTGCGATATTTGGGACACTTACAGACGGATCACAGCCACGTTTTATACAAACTTTTCGCAGGTGTACAAACTTGTCCGGTGAAATTCCTGGAAATTTGTTTGAGGGTATGTTTGGCGTATCTGTATCGCAAATGTTTAAAGAAATGTTTAAAGAGTGTAAAATGCTTACTGGCACAATTCCTGGTAGTTTGTTTGCGGATTTGTCTGGTGCACCGGCAAAAGATATGTTTAGGTCAATGTTTTCTGGTTGTAGTGGTTTGACAGGTTTTATATCGCCGGATTTGTTTGCGGGTTTTTCAAATGTAGATTATTCAGCAGGTTCGATGAATCAGATGTTTGAAAAAACAAGTCTTAGTACTTCGTGTCCTGATGGATATGTACAACATGTGACTGGGTTTGAATCTGAAATTGGCGGTGTTGTGTCGTGTGATCTTTTGTCTATAACAATATTGTGGGATGCCGACAATGGGGCGGAGTCTTTTACGAGGCAATGTGCTGTTGATGGCGATATTGTGTTGCCAACGCCGCCAGAAAAACGTGGTTATACATTTACAGGTTGGAAATTGGTTACGGTAACGGAATAATAAAATAATTTGGTTGTTTTGTTGTGCTTTTTTTAGTAATATAGTGTGTATGATAGATAGAATTGATTTAAATTTGGAAAACAAACCTATTGTGATAGTTGGGTTGATGGGGGCTGGAAAA
>CALCGS010000124.1 GCA_937901165.1 uncultured Alphaproteobacteria bacterium | reverse complement strand
CAAGGATGATGCGATTGTGGCTGCTGCCAATTTATCTAATCGATATATCAGCGATCGTTTTTTACCAGATAAAGCAATCGATTTAATTGATGAAGCGGCTGCACGTGTTCGTATAGAGGTTGCATCAAAACCTGATGATTTGGATGAAATTGATAGAAAATTGATGCAATTAAAAATAGAACAACAAGCATTAAAAAAAGAAAAAGATACTGAATCTAAACAAAGATTGGTTGAACTTGAAGAAATTATTAAAAAAACAGAACAAGAGTCAAATGTATTGACCGAAAAATGGCGTGCAGAACAACAAAAAATGCGTGGACTTTCGGATGCCATGGCTGCATTGGATGTCGCAAAGGCAGAAGTTGCATCAGCAATGCGTAATGGCGATTATGAAAAAGCATCTGCGTTGCAATATGGTAAAATTCCAGAATTGGAAGATAAAATTAGAAAAATGAATACGGAATCCAAGGAATATAAAACTGTGTTGCCTGAACATATTGCAACGGTGGTTAGTAAGTGGACCGGGGTACCTGCGGATAAATTGAGTATGGAAGAACAGTCTAAATTATTAAATATCGAAGATGAATTACGCAAACGTGTTGTTGGGCAAGATAATGCATTGTCTGTTGTTGCACGTGCAATTAGACGTGCCAGGGCAGGGCTTGCTGACCCAAAAAGACCGTCGGGCAGTTTTATGTTTTTAGGCCCAACAGGTGTTGGAAAAACAGAAGTCGCAAAAGCATTAGCAGAATATTTGTTTAATGACGATACAGCGATGACCAGAATTGATATGAGTGAATATATGGAACCGCATTCTGTCGCACGTTTGATTGGCAGTCCCCCGGGATATGTTGGTTATGAACAAGGTGGGGTTTTGACGGAAAGTGTTCGTCGCAGACCGTATCAAGTTTTGTTGTTTGATGAAATAGAAAAAGCCAATCCTGATGTGTTCAATGTGTTTTTACAAATTTTGGATGATGGGCGTTTAACAGATGGCCAGGGACATATTGTCAATTTTAGTAATACTATTATTATTATGACAAGTAATTTGCCTGATATGGATGCTGTAAAAAAACATTTTCGTCCTGAATTTATCAATCGTATTGATGAAATTGTTTTCTTTAATTCGTTGGGTAAAGATGTTATGGGCGGAATTGTTAAAATTCAGTTGCGAAATTTAGAAAAACGCTTGGCAGAACGCAATATTAAATTAGAGGTTACAGATAAAGCGATTAAATGGTTGGGTGATAAAGGTTATGACCCTGTGTTTGGGGCCAGACCATTGAAACGTTTAATTATGTCTGCGGTCGAAGATAAAATTGCAGATATGATTTTATCCGGTAATGTTTCTGATGGCGGTATAGTGTTTGTTGATTCAAAATCAGACGATTTGATTGTAAAATAAAAAGACGGGTTATCCCGTCTTTTTATTTTACTTTTTGACTTTTTAATATTTCCAAGATTGACAATCTGCTTTGTTTTAAATTTAAAAAATTGTGTTTTGTGTTTGGAATTGGTACAAATCTAAAATTATTACCATTTGGCATATGTTTTAATGTGTCGAATTTTTGTCTTAAATCTTTAATTGGGGCTTTTCTATCTGCTTCGCCTGCAATTAGTGTCGTTGGTATTCCCCATTTGTTCATAAGTTCTGGTTCAAATGGTTGATCTGTTAATTCTGCAAGAAAATTTTTTGTCACAGGAAAATATGAATGTGGCAACGGATTAAATGTATTCCATATATAAACCAAATCTGGAGTTTCTGGATTATTTTTTTGGGAAAATTCAATTAAAATTTTGAACCATTCGCCAGTGACAAAAGGTGCAAATAACATAATAGAAGATAGGTCTGTTTTTTTGTTTTGCTGAACGTTTTGATTTAGTGTTGATATCAATCCGTTGGCACCAGCGGAATGCCCAATGGCACATTTATAACCTGGTTTTGTTTCTTGTTTTATTATTGAAAGTGCAGAATTAATAGCATCTGTGTATTCGTGCCAGTTTTGTGTTCTTACCAAATCGGGACATATATTTTGATTTGGAATATTTATAAAAGTACTTATGTGGAATAAATTGAATTTGTGTGTTAATGCCCAATAAGATATTGTTTGCATCAATGGGTCTATTGTTGCATTTGTGCCCAGTCCAGGAACAAGAATAATATAATTTGTGGAATATGCATTTTTTGGACTATAAAAACTTATAAAATTTTCTGTTTTTTGTAATGTGCCAGTATTGTATAGTTGTGTCCACTTGTGTGTTGTGGATAACATGTTGGGCAATTTACTATCAAAATTTGCAGGAATATCTATTAGCATGCTAGTAAGTATAGTAAAAAAAATAAATTTGTCAACTTTTAAATTGTGGTTGGTGCTAAAAGAAAGTTGATTTTATTTAATTGATGTGATATAAAGATTAAGACGGCGAAAAAGTCGTTGGGGCATCTAAACCTCTTAATCTATGCGTCTGGGATAAGACGAAAATTATCTCCAAGCCTGTTATGGTTTGGAGTTGTGCGAATATATTGAATAAGCATAGCAATCTCATAGATATTGTTTAGAAGCTCCAAACCACCTTGATAAAATTGTCTTGGTGGTTATAACATTAAATAAAAAAAGGGATTGATATGAAAAAAATACTTTTATTGACAAGTGTGCTTGCTATTACAAGTGTCGCAAATGCTCAAACTGAATATTATTTTTCAACAAAATTAGGTTTTGGTGATACTACTATAAATGTTGATAAAAATACAGAGTTTGATGAGTATATCGTAAAAGTCGCTGAAATGAATACTGGTCTTATTGGTTTTGAATATGATGTTTCTGGATTGTTATGGGAATTGTCGCCAGCTATAGGTGTTGATTGGACTATAAATGATTCTGGATGGTTGCACGTTAGATTAGAGGGCGAATTAGGTTATAATCACTATTACGAAGATGGAAATTTAAAATATAATTCTATGCTTAGCGATAATATACAAATTGAATTTAATGATATGTTTTTTCTTGTAAATGGGTATGTTGATTTTAGAATTGATAAAATAGTTCCTTATGTTGGTTTAGGTTTAGGTCATGGTTGGAAAAAGGAAGAAATTATCATAAATAATGGATTGGGTGAGATTAATGATTCTGTTAATGATCATGGTGTTTTAGGTGCTTGGCATTTAGGGGTTGCTTATAAATATTCCGATATAATAACTTTTGATTTTGGAATTAGAAGCATTAATGTTCCAACAGAAGATGATGGGTCTTATGTTTATACTACTGCAAGATTAGGTGCAAGATTTCGTATATAAAAATTAAATACCAGTATTTTTAATGCTGGTATTTTTTTTTGTTTTTTCACAAAAATATTCCGTTCCTTACACTAAGGTTTTAATTTTTTTGTTGACATTGGTGGGAAAAATATTTAAAATGTGATGGCTTTGATAAAAAAGCAAAGAGTTTTGGGGTTGTAGCTCAGTTGGTAGAGCATCTGCTTTGCAAGCAGAGGGTCGTCAGTTCGAGTCTGATCAGCTCCACCAAAATTCTATAACTTAAATGTAAAATGCAAGTTCGCCAAAAGGGGGTGAATTTATATGGTTAAAGTTTTGGTTCGTGATAATAATGTTGAACAGGCTTTGCGTGTTGCAAAACGTAAATCTCAAAAAGAAGGTTTGTATCGCGAAATGAAAGAACGTCAACGTTATGAAAAACCAACAACAAAACGTAAACGTTTGAAAGAAGAAGCGGTTCGTAACGAAAAGAAACGTCAATCAAAACAACGTATGGTCTTTGGATTCTAATTTATATGGAATTTAAGAAAAATCGCCCAATCGGGCGGTTTTTTTCTTGTTTTATTTTTGTAATAGCATTATTAACTTGATTAGAATCCAAGTTTTCCGGAACGTCCATACCGGCTGCTTCAAATAATTTTTTTAATGTATCTTTATCTAATTCTACTTTATCGTCGCTCATAATAATACCCTATTTCTCTACAGTATTTTATAATGTCAGTTAAACAATTGCCACCACCTTTTAGATGATATTGTTTTTTTATAACTGCTTTCTGACACTTTTAATATATCATATATTTCATTATTGGCGCCACTATATGCATTTGTATCTTTTACCATTTTTTGTAATATTAATATCATAAAATTTAATACATTTTCCTTGAGTTACTT
>CALCGS010000123.1 GCA_937901165.1 uncultured Alphaproteobacteria bacterium | reverse complement strand
GGAAGAAAGCATTAAAAATTATGATTATAATAAGCAAAATTTACCATGGAAAAAAATGAATATTGACGTTGTTATGGAATGTACCGGTATTTTCACATCTGCCGAAAAAGCACGTGTTCATATTGATGCTGGGGCAAAAAGGGTTTTGGTTTCTGCACCATCTGATGGCGCCGACAAAACAATTGTTTATGGCGTAAATGAAAAAACATTGAATAAAAAAGATATCATTGTGTCAAACGCATCATGTACGACGAATTGTTTGGCACCTGTACTTGCTGTTTTAGATAAAAAATTCGGTGTTGAAAATGGTTGGATGACGACCGTACATTCTTATACAGGCGACCAACAATTATTGGATAAAACGCACAAAGATTTACGTCGCGCCCGTGCCGCCACACTTTCTATGATTCCAACAACAACCGGTGCCGCCAAGGCGATTGGATTGGTATTGCCAAATTTGGCTGGGAAATTAGATGGCACATCTATCCGCGTTCCAACCCCAGATGTTTCTTTGATAGAATTGGTTGTAAATACCAAAAAAAACGTCAGTGTGGAAAAAGTAAATAAAATTATGCAAGATGCACAATCAAATGTATTGGGATATACGAATCAACCATTGGTATCCATTGATTTTACGCACGATTCACACAGCAGTATTTTTGATTCCACGCAAACACGTGTTATAAACGATAATTTATTACACATTACATCGTGGTATGATAACGAGTGGGGATTTTCAAACAGAATGTCCGATACTGCGGTCGCAATGGGGAATTTAATTTAATAAAAAAGTACTTGATTTTTGAAAAAATAAAGTATAATATGTGTATTGCTTTACGGGGTTGTAGCTCAGCTGGTTTAGAGCGTCTGCCTGTCACGCAGAAGGTCGAGGGTTCGAGCCCCTTCAATCCCGCCAGGAATTTAACCGTCCAAATGGACGGTTTTTTATTCTTAATGCAAGTATTAAAAAAAATTGGTGTTTCGAAATGAAACACCAATTTTTGTTTTTTGGAAATTATTACATATCCCCATCTCTTGAACCCGTAACCAATTTCCAACCCTTGAACGTGTAACCGGTCTTTTCGGGTGCGGTTGGTAATGTAATTGCACCATCGTATGTACATTGATTGGTCGTTGACGCCTGACCATTTTCCGGATTCCATGTTACATTTATCGTGTTCGCTACGCATGCCGGGGGTTCGGCTCCACCAACGGACCCCAACAACGCAGGACGGAAACCGGCGCTGTACAGCAAGCCGACCGCGCAGTTGTCCGCACAGCCGTTCGCGCAGCCGTCAACATTGCCGGTGACGTCGTTGAACACCCAAGACGAGGAGGCGGACAAATCCTGCAAGGTTCCACCAGTCGGGGTATAGCCAGTT
>CALCGS010000122.1 GCA_937901165.1 uncultured Alphaproteobacteria bacterium | reverse complement strand
CATTGCCCGGATTGGTATCAGGATGGTATTTCTTGGCCAGACTTCTATATTTACTTCCGATTTCACGCCATGTTGCAGTTATTGGTAAATCCAATGTTTGTAATGCAGATACAATAGTTGATGGTACAGATTTTTTGACTGGCATTTTATCAAATGTATTACGGCCGGTTAAAAAATCGGTTATAAAATCTATGTATTCTTGTTTGTTTTTGTTTGCCTGTTTTATGTCTTTGTCGGCAATGCCAAATGTTTCACGTTCCCATTCGTCGTTGATTTCATCAGGTGTCATATCGGCATAATAATTCCAATTTTTATTGTATTCTGCAGCGTGTTCTTTACAGAACCACCAATATTCTTTCAAATCACGTGTTTTGGGAGCACGACAAGTGCCTGCTTTTGTACAACCTGGATGATCGCATTTTGTTATCATTTTTTATATATCCTTAATCTCGTTATGTGCCAATGGATGAGCGTTTTCAACTGTATCACGTAATTTTTCTGGTAATACATGTGTGTATATTTGTGTCGTTGAAATGTCTTCGTGTCCAAGCATTGTTTGTATGACACGCAGATTTGCACCGCCTGCCAGTAAATGTGAAGCAAACGAATGACGTAGAACGTGTGGTGAAACCCTTGATGGTTCAATGCCAGCCAATACCGCACACTTTTTTAATATTTTGAAAAAACCATCACGGGTTATATGTCCGGTTTTGGAACATGTTGGAAATACGTATTTTGAATCAACATCTCCACGAACATTTAACCATTTGTGTAAAGCATCTTGGGCGGCTTCGTGCATAGGAATAAGACGTTCTTTAGCCCCTTTGCCATGAACCAAAAGTTTGTCACCCAGATTTGCAGACAAAGGTAATTCGCATAATTCTGATACGCGCAGGCCAGAAGCATAAAGTAATTCTATCATACACCGCAAGCGAATAGATGTTTTTATATCATCAGCAGATGATATCAATAATTCTATTTCTTCTGGAGATAAATATTTTGGTAAAGTACGACCGCGTTTTGGTAATTCTAGATTTGTAGTTGGGTTTTTTGTTATGATTTTTTCCAACATTAAAAACTTATAAAAAGTGCGAAGTGCACTGGCTTTTCTGGCAACAGAAGATGGTTTGTCTGGTAAATGAGATAAGTAATTTTGTATGTCATCACTGGTT
>CALCGS010000121.1 GCA_937901165.1 uncultured Alphaproteobacteria bacterium | reverse complement strand
TTTTTTGCAAAAAAAAAAAAAAAAAAAACGCAGATTTCTGCGCATTACAGCGATTTTTTGTATTTTAACACAAAATAAAAAACATCATATTTCTATGATGTTTTTTGTTTTATAGTTCCAAACATTTAATCTATGTTTGTTTTAATCTATATTGGTGTATTCACAGAAACCCTCACTCGTGTCGCAACGGGTTGCGATGCCTTCGCTGATAAAATAACCCTGGGGGTGCAGGCATGCCGGACAAACGGTTGGTGCATCGGTTCCAATGTGCCAGTTGCCACAATTTGTACAACGCCACATTACGATTTTATCAGACTTAAATAATGTGCCTTTTTCAATCGCGTCCGCCAATGCACGAAAACGCGATTCGTGATAACGTTCCGCCAAACCAATATTTTTGAATATTTCTGCGATTGAATCAAAACCCTCTTGTGCGGCAATTTGTGCGAATTTTGGATACATTTCTGTATTTTCTTCGTGTTCACCATAAGATGATGCCTTTAAATTTTCCAATGTTGTGCCAATTTTGCCCGCAGGAAATGATGCAGTTATTTCAATGTCGCCACCTTCCAAGAATTTGAATAATCTGGATGCGTGTTCTTTTTCGTGTTCCGCAGTTTCCAAAAAGATTTTTGATATCGCCTGAAAACCTTCGTCTTTGGCACGTGATGCAAAAAATGTGTAACGATTTCTGGCCTGGGATTCACCGGCAAATGCAATCAATATGTTTTTTTCTGTTTGTGTACCTTTTAATGATGTCATTATGTTTTCTCCTTTAAATTTACATATTTATATTACATCAAAAAAAGAAATTTGCAAAATTTATTATTTCGTTTTGGAATTCTTGTTTTTACACGCAACAGAATGTATTAAATCCATATATTCATCATATAATCTTATGCCCAAAAAAGCACGTGCCTGTTCAACAGTAGTACCGTATGACCAATATGTACCCTTGTCTGTTTCGTATTTCGCAACAATGTAGTGTGAACCAAATTGCAATAAACCATAACAATTATATTCAACCATAGCCGCATCGTAAAAATCAAACTTGTTTTTTTCATGGACATCCAAACGGCGCCCCAAAATAAAATCTTTGTCGCGAACATGTTGTTTTGTTACATCAAGTTTGTTTTGAACACGCCACAGCCCAGCAATAAATTCAACCCTGTCCATCGGGACAGATTTTAATTCAACCCATGTGTTATCACTTTTTAATGCCAGTTTACCATCATTGCACGCAATATCGTATGCACGTTTTTTTTCGTTTATATCTGGATAACTCGCCAAAGGATTTCTTGCAATCATAATATTACTCTAGTTCTAAAAATTTTTGTTCCAAAACAGATATCAATTCAGTTATACCAGTACGAGCAGCCGCACTGATTGTTAAAATTTCAGGCTTTTTCTTGCGACCAAATGATTTTTTAAATGCCATCAATTTCGATTTAAAATCTTCATCCGATACAGAATCAATTTTATTTATTACAACAATTTCTGGCTTGGTCAAAAGACCGCCACCATAAGAATCCATTTCAGAACGTATCGCATTATAACGCGCACCCCAATCAGATTCAGTGCCGTCAATAATATGCAAAATTAGTTTTGTTCTTTCCGCATGACCCAAAAAACGGTCGCCCAGTCCAACACCGGTATGTGCACCTTCTATCAATCCAGGCAAATCAACCAACACAAATTCACGATTGTGGGCGTACATTACCCCCAGTTGCGGATTTAATGTCGTAAATGGATAATTTGCAATCTTGGGACGTGCAGATGTGACAACAGACAACAATGTCGATTTACCCGCATTTGGAAAACCAACCAAACCAATATCTGCAATCAATTTTAATCGCAAAACAACCGTACGTTCTTCGCCCGGCAGACCATCGTTTGCCTGACGCGGGGCGCGATTTGTCGGGCTTTTAAAATGCAAATTACCCCAACCACCATTTCCGCCACGTGCCGCACGATATTCCATGCCGTCAGTGTTCAAATCAGCATATTCTATTTCTTCATTTTCAGATAATATCACCGTACCCGTTGGAACAGGTAAAACCAATGTTTCACCAGAAAAACCAGTACGCATTTTGCCCATACCGTTTTGTCCGCGTTGTGCCGCAAAATTCGTTTTATAACGATAATCTATTAAAGTATTGACGTTGGGTACAGCCTTGAACACAAC
>CALCGS010000120.1 GCA_937901165.1 uncultured Alphaproteobacteria bacterium | reverse complement strand
TATTGGAATTGTTGCTTTGATTGCGTTTATGGAACAGGCTCAACGCCGTATTCAAATCTTGTATCCGCGTCAGGCTATGGCGAACGGTGTAATGAATACAAATGTATCTTATTTGCCGATTAAGGTTAATATGTCTGGGGTTATGGGACCAGTTTTCGCATCATCTATTATGATGTTGCCTGCGTTTGTACAACGTTTTGTGCAAAGTGAAAACTTGATTGTTCAAAATATACTTGGGTTCTTTACGTATGGAACTTGGTCATATATGGTGTTATACACACTGTTGATTGTGTTCTTTGCGTATTTCCAGACAGCAGTTGTGTTTAACAGCGAAGAAACAAGTAATAATTTAAAGAATATGGGTGGATATATCCCTGGGGTTCGTCCTGGTGAACAAACCATGAAATATTTAGACGGTGTTGTATCCAGAACAACTGCAATTGGTGTTGTTTATTTGATAGTAGTTTGTGTTTTGCCAATTATATTAAATACACATGGTGGAATGCCTGTGGTGATTGGTGGAACCAGTGTTTTAATCGTTGCTGGTGTAGTTTTAGATACAATGAATCAAATAAAATCGTATTTGGTTGAAAAACAATATACTGGTGTTGTGAATAAAGCACAAAAGAAAGGTCGTTTCCGCGGATAAGTTGGAAAAAAAACAAAGATTTGATTTTTGCGACAATGCATTATAAAATAGGTTGTTGTAAAAATCGATAAGCATTCAAAAAACGTGTGGATTTTGGGTGCAAGGTTGAATGGAAACATTCGAAAAAACATAAAAACAAAGGAAAATAAAAGATGGCACGTATAGCAGGTGTTAACATCCCGTCCGAAAAACGCATTGAAATTGCGTTGCAATACATTCATGGTATTGGGCCGGCTAAATCTGCACAGATTTGTTCTGCATTGAAATTGAAAGACGGTCTGCGCGCAAAAGATTTGACGGATGAGGATGTTATCAAGATTTCAAATTATATTGAACAAAACTTCAAAGTAGAAGGTGACGTTCGTCGCGAAGTTGCAATGAACATTAAACGTTTGCAAGATTTAAAAACATATCGCGGAATTCGTCATCGTAACCGTTTACCAGTTCGTGGTCAACGCACACAAACTAACGCCCGTACTCGTAAGGGGAAACGCGTAGTTGTTGCAGGTTCTGCGACCAAGGGTAAATAAAGTTTAATTGGGTAGAGATTAACACGATAGTTAATTGAAGACATCTAAATAAGGAAAACACAAATGGCAGTTACAAAAGCAAAAAAGAAAGTAGTTAAAAAAGTATCACATGGGATTGCTCATGTTGTTGCTACAAACAATAATACACGTATTACAATCACAGACCAAAGCGGTGCAGTTTTGACATGGGCAACCGCAGGGGCTAATAATTTTAAGGGTGCAAAAAAATCAACACCATATGCCGCAACAGTTGTTG
>CALCGS010000119.1 GCA_937901165.1 uncultured Alphaproteobacteria bacterium | reverse complement strand
AATTGAAGTTCAGCCGGCATTGTCTTTTGCAGTCACATCCTTACCGAACGGAGCGAGTGCCAGAACACCAATTTTCATCAGCTGCAGACCGAAAGGAATGCCGATAATCGTTATGCACATCAGCAGTCCTGCCGCAAAGTACATCAGGGCGACAAGAAAGCCTCCCAGAACGAACCAAAGGATATTACCCAAGCAACTCATAGAAAAATAGTATTTCAATTTCCGGACAAATGACGTTTGTCAGCCCTGAATGTTTGATAAAAATAGCGAAATATTTGGATAACAAAAAAGTTACAGATATAAACAAAAATGTTTTATTTTTGATAAAAATATATCATTTTTAGAAAAAAAAGACAATACCTTGATTTTCCTATAAAAAATACTATAATGTAAATGTGATGGGGATACAAGCAAAAGGAGTGTGTTATGGCAGATAAAGTTAAAGCAAATGATTTTTTAAAAAAGTTTTTTAATCAATACCATTTTAACCAAATGCCTGTTGGTGTACGTGCCAAGTTTGATGATTTTGTAAAAAATAACACACTTACCCAAAACCAAGTAAACTGGGTGCGTGATTTTCTGAAACACGATATAAATGGAAATTTGGTAAAAGCCCCCGATGGTGGGTATGAACGAAATGATTTGCTATCCGTACAAAATGATATGGAAGATGAGCAAATAGAAAAATTATATGATTATTTCCAAAAAGCATTTATGAGGATGTCTTCATCAAAAAATAGTTTCAAAGATAAAAATCAAGATGCTGTTGATTTTTTGGATAAATATTTTGGTCCGTCGCCGTCGGCATCGTTTAATATTCAAACAGCAACGCAAGACTGCAAAAACGCAATAGTTAATATTGTAGACGTCATACACCAGCAGCCTGATATTGCAAAATACTTGTTAAAAAATTTAAAAAATGATAAAGGTGATGAAAATCTTTTTCCAAACCAAAGTGAATTTAACAAGTTTTTATCCGATGTAAGTGCGGAAAAATATAATTCTGACTATAAAGTACAACAAAAAATCATAAAAGTTGCCGATTGTTTGGCTAGTGCTGTACAATGGGGATCTGGACTGGACACCAGCTCAACAGAATATCAGGCTTTAACAAGTATTAAAGGCGACTTAGATACAGTTATTGCTGAGGATGCTTTTTCTGGTAAAGATGCCGGTTATTCAAACAAATTTAACAATTTCAAAAATGGTACGGCAGAAGAATTATTAAAAGAATTATATAGTAATGAAAAAGCGTTTGAAGAATTTCAAAAATACGATAACAGCAAAATTTCTTCATCTTTGAATGATGCCAAAGAAAAAATAAAATGGAACGATAAATCATCTTATGATTTTGTTCCAGAAAAGAAAAATGACGAATTAAATTTATATCAACAAATAGAAAAATGGAAATCAGATACTTATTCAAATTGCTTTAAAAAATATGAACAATTACGCGGTAATAAGTTATTCTTTGGTGCGGAATCTAAAAAGATATTTAATGCCATTGATAAAAACAAAATCAAACCATCCGATGGGTTGGGTAAAGTTTTAGAAAATGCCGATAAAATAAAAGATAAAATTGAAGATGGACATACCAAAGAACATTTTGATTGGTTTGTTAAAACTATAACCCCGTTAAAAGATTCTATGCCAAATGCATTTGCAGGTGCTTGGAAAAATGGCAAGCAAATGAAGGCGATTGTTGATGAAATCATATTGGCCGCCGTCAATCCACAAAGTGGTAATGCATCAATAGAAGATAATATGAAAAAAGCAAAAACAGCCATGGAAATCATGACCGCTATGAAATATGGTGCAATGACCAGTAAAATTATGGATGCTTTGAAAAAAGAAGATTTTACCCTATTTTCTGATTCTGGGTTATCTTGGAATAAAGATGAAGGTGTAAAATTTGTGACAACCGCATTCGATAAAAGTGTTAAAACCGCATTTTTACTGACCGGTTATGCTGTTACTACCGTTGGTAATAAAATAGCATTGTCCAATAGAAAAATAAAAAACAAGGACAATCACAAAGGTGGTCGATTAGCAGATGCGTTTAATAAAGAAAAAAATCGCTTAACCAATCAAAAAAACAGCGATATGGCAGGAAAAAATTTGGCGGATGCAGAGGCAAATAGAAGAATAAACGACAATCAAAATAAATTAAACACATTACAGGCGGCAGGTTATTCTGAGTACACTAAAGCATCAAAGGAAAGAGAGAAAGAGAACTGGAAAACAATAAAGGAACAAAACAAACAATCCTATGATACCTTTAATGATAATAAAAATATTATTCACGAATATACAAATAAACAAAATAAAATACAACAAATTGATAACGATATACAAACTGCTACAAATGAGAAAACTTCGTTAGAGTCAACATTAAGCAATCCATTTAGCCGTAATGCTATGACCCCAGAAGAGCAAGCAGAAACACAATATAAAATTCAACAATTGGATGATTTTATTCACGGCAAACAAACTGAAAAACAACAAATTAATAATTCCTTGAATGACCCTGATGAAATGCAAAAATACCAGGATGCACAAATATATAACAGTGACCAAGTAAATATTAATGCACATGACACATACGAAAAAGCAGAGCAAAACGAAAACGAGATAAGAACAAAACTCGCAGAATTTAAAAATGCCAACGATGAAATAGCCGAATTAAATAAATCTATCAATGACAGAAATATAGCCATGGCAAACTGGGACCAAGAACACCAAAACAGAATTATCGAACTGGAAAATTATTGGAATTTCTTGCAAACAGGTAAAAATGTCAGTTTCTTTGGTCGTGCAAAAAATGCCCAGAAAAGGTTTGATAAGAATAAAATGAACCTGTTACAAAACTATATAAACTCTCATGGTTTGGCGGCTTGATTTTTTGCATAAATTATGATATAATAAAGTTCAACAAAGACATATCCAATTGGGTATGTCTTTTTTTTATAACAAAGGAGAAATTATGACACGTGTTTTACAACTAAGACGCGGAACAACCGCAGATAATAATAATTTTACCGGACTTGCCGGTGAAATAACTTTTGATACAGATGCCAAAACACTGCGTGTTCACGACGGTGCAACATTGGGCGGTTTTGCATTGGCACGCACAGACAATCAATTTGATATAAATAATGTCAGTGATGATTTTTGGGAATCAAAAATCCCACAATTTGTACCAGCACCTTTTACCATTTTAACCAGTTCCGAATACACTATATCTGATTGTGTGTTTATAGAGGCTTTATTTAACACAAATATTATGCCATATTTTTGCGAAGCGTTTTTGGTATGTCAATCAAGTGATGCAGATTATAATATTGGCGATATCGTACATTGTTTTTCTGTTCAAGATGGTAAATCAACTAATTTATATCGTTTTATTGACCACAATGGATTACATTTAAGGATTATTTTGGGACATAAAAATATTTGCGTACCAAATAAAACCACAGGATTCTTGACAGATATTGACAATTCTTGTTGGAAAATAAAATTCCGTGTTTGTTGTTGAAAATTAAATTTATTTTGCTAAACTAAAGCCGTCTGTAAAAGAAAGGATTATAAATGTATATACTTGCTTTGAACTGCGGTTCATCTTCTTTAAAATATCAAGTTTTTGATGCACAAACAAAAAAACCATTGGTAAGTGGTAATGTCGAAAAAATCGGTTTGCCTGATTCTTTTGTCACACAAAAATATCCCGATGGTGTAAAACAACGCAAAGATGCAACTATGAATAATCATAGCCAGGCATTGGATGTTGTTATGTCTTTGTTGCGTGATGCATCTATTGATATGAACGAAATTGCCGGTGTTGGACATCGCGTTGTGTTAGGTGGCGAAAAATTCAAATCTTCTGTTGAAATAAATGACGATGTTAAAAAAGCCATTCAAGAATTATCACAAATTGCACCTTTGCACAACCCTGCTGCGTTGGTCGGTATAGAAGCCGCACAACAATTATTACCAAACGCAACACAGGTTGCTGTATTTGATACGGCATTTTATAACACTATGCCTGATTACGCATATCGTTATGCTGTTCCTGCGGCTTGGTATCGTGAATTGGGTGTTCGTAAATATGGTTTCCATGGAACATCACATTTGTATGTTTCTAAACGTGCTGCGGCTTTGTTGGGTAAACCTGCCAAAGATTGCAATTTAATCACTTTGCATATTGGTTCGGGGGCTTCTGCGGCCGCTATTAAAAACGGTGTTGCAGTTGATACATCTTTGGGAATGACACCTGTGGCTGGGTTGGTTATGGGTACCAGACCAGGCGATTTGGATTCTGGTATCGTTTTATATGTTATGCAACGTTTGGGTTTAACCCCAGAACAAATGCAAAAACATTTGAACAAAGATTCCGGATTGTTGGGTATTACAGAATGCTTTGCAGACCGCCGCGATGTGGAAGCAAATAAAGAAACAAAACCAGAATGTAAATTGGCTATTGAAATGGAAGCACATAGTGTACGTAAATATATTGGTGCTTTCTTGGCTGAATTGGGTCATGTGGATGCCATCGTATTTACTGCGGGTGTGGGCGAAAATGACGACTATTTACGTTCACAATTCTGCAAAGGATTGGAAGGTTTGGGTATTAGATTAGACCCTGCGAAAAACGCAGAAGCATTGGCAAGAAAAGGTGTTGATGCCGCAGTTATCAGTACCGATGACAGTCCAATCAAAGTTTTGATGGTTGCTACAAATGAAGAATTGGTAATCGTTGAAGACACTTTGGCAATTATGAACAAAACTTATAATCCAGACCATTTAAAAATGGATTATTCTTTTGCAAAATAATTTGGTCGATTTATATTGCTTTTCCCCCATATTTATGGGGGATTTTTTTATAAAAAATATTGCAGAGCCTATATTTTCCTGTTAAAATGTTCCAGCAAAAAAATAAAGGTAAATTTATGAAAGAAGAATATTTATTGGTTTTAAATGTCGGTTCTTCATCTTTGAAATATGGTGTGTATGACAATTCTATGATTACGTTAAAACCACTGGTTGGTGAAAATATAAAAAATATTGGTGTACCAGGATCAAAAACACAAAACCATTCGCATGCATTTGAACAAATGAATAATAATATTCAACAATATGCGGATAAAATTATCGGTGTTGGACATCGCGTCGTGTTGGGTGGTGAAAAATTCAAATCATCTGTAAAAATAAATGACGATGTTAAAAATGCGATTGATGAAATGTCTGATATTGCGCCTTTGCATAATAAACCAGCATTACAGAGTATAAATAAAGCCCAAGAAATATTTCCAAATGCAATTCATGCTGCGGCTTTTGATACGGCATTTCATCAAACAATTCCACAGATAAATTATACTTATGCAATTCCTTATGATTTGTCAGAAAAATACGGAATTAGAAAATTTGGTTTTCATGGAACATCTGTACGTTTTGTTGTGGCAAGTGCCGCAAATATGCTGAACAAAAATCCAAATCAATGCAATTTAATTGTATGTCATATTGGTTCTGGGACTTCTATTACTGCAATAAAGAACGGACAAAGTATAAACAATTCTATGGGATTTATGCCAAATGGTGGACCTTTGATGGGAACAAGAACTGGCGATATTGACCCAATGGTTATTTTCTATTTAATGGAAAAAGAAAATATGTCTGTGGACCAGGCTAAAAATATGATAAATAAAAATTCTGGGATACAAGGATTGGCGGGTACATCTGATTTCTATGTTATAGAACAAGGATACAAAGAAAATGAAAAAGCAAAATTAGTTTGGGATACAGTAACCAAACAAATCGCTGAATATATCGCGTCATATATGATGTTATTGGACTATAAAATTGATGCGATTATATTTACCGGTGGTGGCGGTGAAAATTCCGCACCTTTGCGTGAGGATATTTGTAATAAATTCAAAAATTTTGGAATTCGTTTGGATAAAAAACAAAATTCTGTACGTGGTGATACACCAAATAAAATAAGCAATAAAAACAGTTCTGTTCAAGTTTTACGAATCCCAACAAATGAAGAATTTGTAATCGCAAATGATACCGCAACAATTATCAAATCAAAACAACCATCTTTACCTGTTTTGAATAAAGCATTGATGAAACGATTACAAAAAGTAAAATAAAAAAATCGCCGTAATGGCGGTTTTTTATTTTATATTTTTTTCAAAATCTTCTTCGTTCCAAATAGTTATTCCTAATTCTGTTGCACGTGCCAATTTACTGCCCGCGTCAGAACCAGCAATTACAATATCTGTTTTTGGTGATACAGATGATTGAACGCGTGCCCCCAGTTTTTCTAAAATTTCACGTGCCTCATCCCGAGTATATTTTTGCAATCCACCCGTTAAAACAACCTTTTTATTTGCAAAAACGCCGTCCATCATAGTTGTTTCTGACACATTATTTATATTGACGTATTTTAATAGTTCATCTATGACTGTTGCATTATGACTATCTGCAAAAAAAGACAAAATTTCACGTGCCATCACATCACCAACACCATCAATCTTTTTTAATTCATTAAAGGTGTCAATTTCAACGATGTCTTCTTGCTTACATTCTCTTATATGAATTTTGTAATTTTCTTTTTTATATACCAAAGCATATCCGCCTCCACCATATGTTCCTTGCAAATTAATGACAAAGAAATAAGTATCTGCGTGCTCAACAACGTCCATTGATAGTATTAAGTCCTCACTAAACGAAATGTTTGTTGGAGTTGCAAGAGTCTCTTTATTTCTTAAGTAATACGTTTTTGATTCTGAAAAAGGTGAAATTAATTT
>CALCGS010000118.1 GCA_937901165.1 uncultured Alphaproteobacteria bacterium | reverse complement strand
AACTTAGGAAATATAGAATGCAAAATTTTGAATGGAAGAAAAGTTAATGACAGTATGGGCGCATTTGTTGCAGACGCAGCAATTAAGCAGATGATAGAAGCAGGACTTCTTGATGTTGTTATGAATTGCGATGTTTTGATTATTGATGAAATATCAATGGTTTCGCCTGATTTATTGGATGCCATTGATTATTTGGCACGTATTGCGCGTCATAATAACGAACCTTTTGGCGGAATTCAGGTTGTTGCGATTGGGGATTTGTTTCAATTACCGCCTGTAATCACAGAAGATGCAAAAAAATATTATGTTGCAGAATACGAATATGAAAATGCCTATTTTTTTGATAGTCATGCGTATAAACGTGGAAATTTTTTAAGGTTTGATTTCGATGTTGTGTATCGCCAAAGTGACGGTGATTTATTAAATAATTTGATAAAATTACGTAATGGCGATATTGATGCGTTGCCGTTTTTTAATTCTTGTAAAATTTCAGATACGGAACGTCTTGGAAATGCTGTGATAATAACACCTTTTCGTCGTGTTGCAGAAAACATAAATTCGCGTCGCTTGTCCGAAATAAATGCACCTGAATTCACATATACTGGGGTTTTGGATGGTTCTTTTTCTGACAAAGATACACCTGCACCAATGCGATTGACATTAAAGGTTGGGGCGTTGGTCGTTTTTGTAAAAAACAGTGATAAATGGCATAATGGTTCGATGGGACGAATTTTGTCTTTGGGGACGCGTGAAATTGTTGTTCAATTATTAAATTCCAAATGTGAAACAGTGTCAGTAAAACCGGAAAAATGGCAAAAGATAGAATATGTACGCGATGAAAACGGAAGATTAAAGGAAAATGAAATTGGTTCATTTAAACAGTTCCCTTTGAATTTGGGTTATGCAATGACTATACACAAGGCCCAGGGTAAAACATTGGATTCTGTAATTATTGATATGTCTGGTGGGGCATTTGCACATGGTCAAACATATGTTGCATTATCACGAACCAGACGGGCAATTGATATGCATATAACACACGATTTACGCTTGTCGGATGTAATATTTGATAACCGTATTTTAGAATTTGTAAATTCTTAACGTGAATTCATTATTTCGTAAAATCTAATTTTTTCAGTATCGTCAAAAGCATTGATAAAATTTCCAGGTTGTATTTTTTTTGCAACATTATCAGATTTAGATACGGAAACATCATATACTTTTTTATTTTCATCTTGCATTTTTAACAATATGGTATTTATGGTTCGTTTTTTGCTTAAACACAACAAATATTTATAAATTCCCTTTATATGATATATATGGCGTTTATCATCAAATTCTACGACTATTTTATCTTTTTTTGTTATTTGTTTTGCAATGTTATATTCTTGTTTTGTAAAAGAGTATGGTAAACCAATGGCTATCATAGTTGGGTGCGACACCACAGTATACATATCAGATGTAGATGTTGAAAAACCGATGGTTATATTAGAATTAAAATTTAATTCACAAAAATTATTATTTAAAAAACGAATTGATTCAATAGTTTTAATTTCAAACATGTTATATCCCTTTATTCATTATTATCGCATTATCGCCATCTTCATAATAATTTTTTCGAATTGCGATTTGTTTATATCCATTTTTTTCATACAAAGCCTTTGCAGGAATATTACGTTCTGCCACTTCTAAAAAAATTTTTTTAACACCATTTTTTTTTGCATCTTCTTCCATAATTTTTAACAATGCAGACGCTGTACCTGTTCGCCTTGCCGCAGGTGCCACACCAATTATTATAAGTTCTGCTTCATCAAAAACATTTCGCCAAACAATAAAACTATTTTGACTTGCGATGATTTCCGCACCGGAATTTTTTAAATCCAAAAAGTCTTGTTTTGTCCATTTTGTCTTTTTATCAGGAAAACATAATGCGTAAAGATTTTCTAATTCTTGTAACATATTTAATTCTTTTCGGCATAACTGGGGCGTAAATACATTGGAATCACAGGGTCTTGCACGCCAGAATTTATTTTTTCTTGAATAATCTTATTTGAAAAAGACAAATTAAAAGGTTTATGACCAACGGTTCTGTTCCATTGCATTTGTTTTGTTTCAACATCATCAATAGACATTGTTGTCGGTTCTAATCCTTGGGCAGCAACGAAAAAATCACCGCGTCCAGAATCAATGGCGACAAAAGCGTCAGGAAATTCAGCCAAATACAATTCAAACGCATTTATTGAAATAACAGGTATGTTTAATCCCAACGCAATGCCTTTTGCATACGCAATACCCAATCTGATTCCGGTAAAACTACCCGGTCCAACGACAACAGCAATCGCTGTTAAATCAGACCATGCAACATTATTATCATCTAAAAACTTTTGTGTTTCTGTTGGCAATGCAACCGCTTGTTTTTCGGCGTCAATGTGTTTAATGTTGTCGTTTAACATTAAATCTATGCCGATTCCAGAAGTATTTATAACTAAAAACATTTTACTATCTTTGTTTACTTTTATAAATATTATCGCATAAATTAAAAACTTTTTCAGCTAATAAATTATTTATTAAATGATTTGCTCTATTTTTTCCAACTGGAACGCTACAAAATAGGGTATATGCACCACCATTGTCATAACAGCTGGCTTCGTTTTTATAAGAACTTAAATAAAAATTAGGTTTGCGAATTTGATAACTTTTACACAATGTAATTGATTCCCCTGTTGGATTTTTAAAAATTTTTTCCTTAAAAGTTATGTGTTCTTTATTTTCTTCAACCAATTTTGTAAAAGTTTTAACATCTTGTTTATAATTTTTATACATTTGAATTATGTTAAACATTTTTTCCTCTTTTTCATTAAATAGACGTACCAAAACCAATTTTATTATTTAATCCAATAGTTTTACGAATAGATAATAAATCATCAATTTTTTGAATTGTAAATTCGGTTTTAATATCGTCAGCATTATTTTCCAACAATTGTCGACGCAATACAGTTGCTAATT
>CALCGS010000117.1 GCA_937901165.1 uncultured Alphaproteobacteria bacterium | reverse complement strand
TTTATGTGTAGCTCCTGTGTAGCAAAAAAATTGCACTATCGTGTAGCCACATGTGTCAAAATCATACAAAAGAGAGAGTGCGGATCGTACGACTTACGGAATATTTTTGGTTTGTTTTTATACAAAAGTCATCCGGGAAATGTGTTGTAAGCACACAAAAGTCATCCGGAAAATGTGTTGTAGGCACACAAAAGTCGTCCGGGAAATGTGTTTTTAGTTGATTTTTAGTAAAAATTGATGTATAATGCGACCGGATGAAAAGGGGAGAACGATGAAAAGATATGCACTAGAACAATTAAAAAATTGGAAAAATAGCAAGATAAGAAAACCTCTGCTCGTTCAAGGGGCGAGGCAAGTTGGAAAAACTTGGTTGTTAAAAGAATTTGGTAAAGAGTGTTACGAAAATACAGCTTATGTTAATTTTTATGATACTCCAGAAGCACATAATGTGTTTGAAGGATCTTATAATGTTGCAAATATAATTTCTGCTCTAGGATCAATCACTAATGAGCAAATTGTCCCTGGGAAAACGTTAATAATACTCGATGAAATTCAAGAATGCGAACGTGCTTTAAACGCTTTAAAATTTTTCAAAGAAAATGCACCGCAATATCATATAGCTGTGGCTGGGAGCCTTTTGGGTGTCGCGCTAAACCATAATAAAATGTCTTTTCCTGTCGGACAAGTGGATTTTATGACGCTACATCCATTAAGTTTTTGTGAGTTTTTAGAAGCAGTTGGGAAAGAGGTGTTAGCAAAAAATATACAAGAAAATAATATTGATGTGTTGCGTATGCTTCATAATGACAGTGTTCAATTACTAAAACAGTATATGGTTATAGGCGGTATGCCGGAAGCTGTCAAAACCTTTATAGAAACAAGAGATTACGAGAGTGCACAAAAGATTCATAAAGATATTTTGGTCAGCTATCAAAACGATTTCGCTAAATATACAACAGGGAATAATGCGGCAAAAATAATGGCCGTCTGGAACTCTGTTCCTGTACAATTAGCAAAACAAACCAGAAAAACGAAAAGATTCTTTTTCTCAGACGTATTCCCTGGTGCCAGATCTCGCAACCTAGAAGATGCGATAGAATGGTTAAGATTATCGGGACTTATACACTTGGTCCCAAAAGTGTCAAAGCCTAGTTTACCTTTGGCTGGTTATGTAGAATCTGGGGTGTTTAAGGTATATATGATAGATACAGGATTGTTGAGCACCATGTCTGGTTTGGCGGCAAAGACAGTCATTGATGGGGATCGTATATTCCAAGAGTTTAAGGGAGCTTTAACGGAACAATACGTGTTGCAAGAATTGGTATTAAATGATATAAGATTGAATTACTGGGCTTCTGAAAGCGACTCAGAGATAGATTTTATGTTTCAATACGAAAGTGATATTGTACCAGTTGAAGCTAAGGCAAACATAAGTTTGCAGGCGAAAAGCTTGCATGTTTATAGGCAAAAATACAATCCAAAATTCTCTGTACGAACATCTTTAGCCGGGTACGAAGCAAACAATGGCTTGTACAACATCCCGTTATACATGATAGGAAATGTACTAAGAATTATTTCGGAATAGTTTGCTATAGCGTTTATCCGCTTCTTCTGTAGAACAAAGATTTGTTTCTGCATAATTACGACTGTCACAAAAGTCATCACAGTCCCATTCTAAACCACGATCAAATTGGTCGCGTGGAGTTAGCTTTGGTTTAAATGTTGAAAAAGATTGGTAACGGTCCGGTATTGCGCGATACCTATAACATATATCTCTAAGAATGCAATTTTTGTTATTGCACATTGTTATATCTGGCATTTTTGCCTCCTTTGTTGTGTGTTAGCAGGTTAACCTGGTTTTATCAACTTAAAATTCACTTATTTTTGCGCTGGTGTTTTTATAGAAAAATATATGCATTTTTCTATCAAAATCGATTCGTTTTTTTAGGGTGATTTTTTATTTGAATGACGTTGATGATGGAAAAATAAATAAATTTAACAAAGTATGATTTTATATGCTTTTTATTGCTTTTGTTTCTTTTTGATACATTATGATACAAATTTTCCTGCTTAAAAAGCCCAAGAATTTGCGGTTTTTACAAGACTTTTTATTTTTTATGTGCTATAACTTATATGTAAGGATATTAAAAATTGCTGCGATATTTGATAATACCTTGTGGCATTTTTAAACCGAACAAAAGCCATAAACCCAAAGGAGAAAAACATGGAACATCAGTTCGCATATAATGGGGGGATGGAGAGAGAAACAAAACATACTTTTATAAAAGCAGACTATTTAGAAGATAGACTTCTTACACCAAGACAAACGGCAGCATATCTTTGTTCATCTGTTTCAGCATTAAGCCAATATCGTGCGTTGGGGATTGGACCGGCATACCACAAAATCGGCAAAATGGTGCGTTATCGCATATCTGATATAAACAAATGGCTGGAAGAAAAGAGAAGTCGCAAGAATTAGTTGTTTTTACTGGATAATTCGTTTTTATCGTGCATTGTGTAGCTGTAATCAAAGGAGTACACTATGGCAGAACACTGGAAATGTTATACCCAACCATTCAGGGATACTTGGATACGGTTATTGCATTCTGACACAAACCTGCAAATAAGCGATGGAACTGTCCCGGGGTTATTCTTACGATATTCCGTAGCGACAAAAAACATAAGATTCTTTTTGGGGTGCAAAATACACAATAAAAAATGCAATCTCTTTATTGGGCGATATGGCGACTATTCTATCAAAGACATTCGTGAACTTGCGTGGACGCTACGACGCCAAGTGGCAGAAGGCAGAGATCCAACCCACGAAAGAATGGAACAAGAACAAAAAATAAAAAATGCAATTGGCGAAGTATTTGGTGATTTGTTCCCACAATATATGGAAAAATACGCCAAAATTTATAAAAAACCACGAACACAAGATTCTAATTGGGGTGAATATCGATTATACTTGGACCCGATGTTTGGTAAAATGCATATTCGCCAAATAGAAGAACGGCATGTAATGGATGCATATGCCAAATGGGTTGAAAAGACATCGTTTTCAACAGCAAATAAAGCACTTTCGTTATTATCAAATTTTTGGGATTGGTGCGAAACGTATAAATATGTCGACCGTAACAGTAATCCATGCAAATATGTCCGTAAAGGGGCAAACAAAGTTTATAAACCACAAGGTCTGGACCAAGATGGATATCGTGCTTTATCGCATGCGCTGGATGTTGGGCCGACTGTATCAAGAATGGCTCCACGTTTATTTAATGCCTTGCGGGTGTTAATGTTAACCGGATGCCGCGCATCTGAAATAACGGGACTAGAGGTTGATGAACTGGCCCTGGAATATAAAGTAATAC